>JBBIIW010000104.1:0-8297 GCA_037446305.1 Candidatus Rokuibacteriota bacterium | reverse complement strand
CGCGCCCCGCGGCGCGGGCCAGGCGCTCGATGGCCCGCAGCGTGAGGCGATAACCGCCGAACCAGGCGTTGAGCCGGTCGATGTCGGCCAGCGAGGCCTCCCGGTCGGCCGCCGGCACGGCGCCGTCGAGGTGCTCCCGCGCCCCTTCGGCCCGCCGCACGTCACCAGCTCAGCAGGGCCCCCTCGGCGGCGAAGCCGGGGCCCAGGCCGATCATGACCCCCCAGTCGCCCGGCGCGGGCGACTCGGCGCGCAGCGTCTCCTCCAGCACGAACAGGATGGTGGCCGACGACATGTTGCCGTACTTCCGCAGCACGGCCCGCGCCGGGGCCAGCTCGGCCTCGCCCAGCTCCAGCAGCCCCCGGGCCCGGTCCAGCACCCCCCGCCCCGCCGAGTGCAGCACCCAGTAGCGCACGTCCTCGCGCTTGAGCCCCTGCGCGTCCAGCAGCGCGCGCGTCATCTCCCGCAGCATCTGGGGGCCGATGCGGCGCACGTCCTTGGACAGGACGATCCGCGGGCGGCCGTTCGGGTACTCGAAGCCCATGGCCTCCAGATGCTCGGGCCGGAACAGCGTGCGGTGGGCGACGATGCGGGGCCCGGCGCCGTCGCCCGACAGGGCGAGGGCGCCGGCGCCGTCGGCGAAGATGGCGTGGGCCACCGCCGATTCCAGCCGGTCGTCGAGGAAGTAGGCCGCCGAGCAGATCTCCACCGCCACCACGATCGCCCGGTGGTCGGGGAAGGCGCGCAGGTGGTTCCAGGCCTGCTGCAGCGCCACCATGGCCGAGGCGCAACCGGTATCGCCGATGTGCGCCCGCTGCACGTCCGGCCGGCAGCCCAGGCGCGCCACCAGGTGGGCGTCCAGGCTGGGCGTCAGGCGGCCCGTGCAGGTGGTGGTGGCGATGAAGTGGACGTCGCCCGGCTGCCATCCGGCCCGCGCCAGGACGCGCCGCGCGGCCGTCTCGCTCAGGGTCAGCGCCGCCTCCCGGAAGCGCGCGGCCAGCTCGTCGAGGGTCTCGCCGGGGTGGAAGGTGGCGGGATCCATCCACAGGTACCGGCTCTCGATGTCGCTGCGCTCGAAGAAGGCGCGGCGCTGCGGATCGTCGTAGCCGGCCAGGGCCAGGATCTCGGACTGCCCGTACCGGAACGGCGGTGTGGCGGTGGCGACGGCAGCGATACGCGGCGCCGGCATCGGTCCTCCGTCGTGGCGCGGGGGAATCCGCTAAGATACGCTCGCTCGAACCCGAGGATACTGCGAGGTTCCGCCCCATGCCACTGTTCAGCTTCGAAGGGAAATCGCCGCGCGTGCACCCCACGGCCTTCGTGGCTCCCACCGCCGTCCTGGTGGGCGACGTCGTCGTCGAGGAGAACGCCTCGGTCTGGTACAACGCCGTCCTGCGCGCCGACTTCGGCCCCATCGTCGTCCGCCGGGGGGCCAACGTGCAGGACTGTGCCGTCGTCCACGTCACCCCCGTGAACGCCGTCGAGATCGGCCCCGGCGCCACCATCGGCCACACCTGCGTCGTGCACGGGGCGACGCTGGGCGAGGAGGCGCTTGTGGGCAACGCGGCCACCGTCCTCGACGGCGCGCGCATCGGCGCCCGGGCCATGGTGGCCGCCGGCGCGCTCGTCACGCCGGGCGTGGAGATCCCCGACGGGATGCTGGCCATGGGCGCCCCGGCCAGGGTCAAGGGACCGCTGGCCGGCACGCCGGCCGAGTTCTGGGTGCGGGCCAACCCGGGCGGCTACCAGGCGCTGGCCCAGCGGCACCGGGCCGGAGTGAAGCCGGCGTGAGCACGCTCGCCGTCTCGCACCGCGAGCGCCACTTCACCGGCAGCCAGGCCGTCCGCGACGTCGTCCTCGGCATGGCCGACGGCCTGACCGTGCCGTTCGCGCTCGCCGCCGGGCTCACCGGCGCCTCGGCCGCGTCGTGGATCATCGTGGTGGCGGGCCTGGCCGAGATCGCGGCCGGTGCCGTGGCCATGGGCCTGGGCGGCTTCCTGGCGGCGCGGACGGAGGCCGAGCATTACGAGAGCGAGCGGGCGCGCGAGCACCGGGAGGTCCGCGAGAAGCCCGAGGCCGAGGTGACCGAGGTGCTGCAGCTGCTGGAGGCGTACGGCGTGACCCCGGAGCAGGCGCGGGGCGTGGTGGAGTCGCTCCAGCGCAACCCGCAGCGCTGGGTGGACTTCATGATGCGCTTCGAGCTGGGCCTGGAGCGACCCGATCCGCGCCGCGCGCTGCACAGCGCCCTGCGCATCGGCGGGGCCTACGTGCTGGGCGGGCTCGTTCCCCTCTGGCCCTACATGCTGCTGCCCCGCCCGCCGGCGGCCCTGGCCCTCTCGGCGCTCGTCACCCTCGTCGCCCTGGCCGCCTTCGGCTACGTCAAGGGCCGCTTCACGGGGGCCCGCCCGCTGCGCAGCGCCGCGCAGACAATCCTCATCGGGGGCCTGGCGGCGGCGGTCGCGTTCGGCATCGCCCGGGCCATCGTCTGATCGGGGCCCGGCGGCCGCGGCGCCCGGTCAGGCCTGGAAGGCGTGGGCCCGGACCTTGTCCGCCAGCAGGGCGAAGATCCGGAGCAGCAGCTCCTCGTGGTCGGTGACGTTGTGCGGGAAGATGTGCAGTTCGTCCACCGCGGCCAGGTCGGTGGTCCGGAGCCGGACCTCGCTGCCGGTCGGGGCCAGGATCACGGACTGGAAGCAGGAGCGACCCCGCTCGGGGTGGTCGGTGACGATGACCGAGCGGAGGTTGGGCCAGTGGCGGCGCGCCAGGACGTAGATGGAGGAGTCCCGGCGCTGGTTCTCCAGCGCGATGAACGGCTCCACGAACGGCCGGTACGTGACGTCCACCAGGAACTGCCGCTCGCGGCCGTCCTCACCCGGCCGCACCGCCTCGAAGTTCGGCGCGAAGTCGTCGCGCACGAATCGCAGCGTGCCGGCGTCGGGGCGGACCGGGCGCACCTGGTAGCGGGCCCGCCGGAAGATCGCTTCGACGAGGGCCACCGACACCCGGTCCTTGGTGTCGTAGAGGTCCATGATCCCGGACATGGCCGAGCAAGAGCGGGGCCACCCCCCCGGCGCGCGCGATGACGGTGGTTTCCAGGCGGTCGGCGCGGCGGGGCCCCGGCCGGGACGTGTCAGGCTGGCGCGGGGGTGAAAAAGCGCCTCAGCGGCCCTGGAACCTGGGCGCGCGCTTCTCCTTGAAGGCGGCCACGCCCTCCGCGTGATCGGCCGTCTGCCGGACGATCGCCATGTGCGAGGAGACGAGGTCCAGGTGCGTGCGGAGGTCGAGCCGCAGGCTCTGGTAGACCAGCCGCTTGATCATGCGGATCGGCACCTGGGGCCCGTCGGCGATCTGGCGGGCCAGCGCGTAGGTGGTGTCCGCCAGGGCGGCCGCCGGCACCACGCGGTTGACGATGCCCAGCCGCAAGGCCTCGGCCGCCTCGACGAAGTCGGCCGTCCACAGCAGCTCGAGGGCGCGGGCCGGGCCGACCAGCCGCGGCAGGAAGTAGGTGTCGCCGTCACCGGGCACCAGCCCGACCCGGACGTAGCCGGTCGAGAAGCGAGCCTCCTCGGCGGCGATCCGCACATCGCACATCAGGCACATCCCCATCCCGGCGCCCACCGCCAGCCCGTTGACCATCGCGATGACCGGCTTGTCCATGGTCTCCAGCGTCTTCGGGATCCGGTGGATGTGCTCCCAGAGCATGTTCTTGTGGTCGAGCGCGCCGGGGGCGCCGTCGCCCATGCGCGCCACGTCGCCGCCGGCGCAGAAGGCCCGGCCGGCGCCGGTCACCACCACCACGTGGACCCCGTCGTCGCTCTGGGCCTCGGCCAGCGCCCGGGCCCAGGCGTCGATCATGGGGCCGGTGAAGGCGTTCAGCTTGTCGGGGCGGTTCAGGGTGATGGTGGCGATCCGGTCCTTCACCTCGTACAGGAGGTCGCTCATCGTCAGTCCTTGGGCAGGCCCAGCACCCGCTCGCCCAGGATGTTGCGCAGGATCTCGGAGGTGCCGGCCCGGATGCCGCTGCCCTGGGCCAGCAGGGCGTAGAACTCCCACTGGCCCTCGTCGGGGGCCCAGGACGAGCCGGGCGCGATCTGCGCGAAGGGCCCGATGACCTCGGTCGCCGTCTGGGCCAGGTCCTGGTCCAGCTGGCTCCAGAACAGCTTGGAGGTCGAGCCCTCCGGCCCCGGCTGGCCGCCCTGCAAGATCCTGGTCAGGCTGCGGAAGGCGTTGAGCTGCAGCGCCTGCTCGCCGATGGCCAGGGCGGCCACCTTCTGGCGGATGACCGGGTCGCCGGCCCGGCCCCGATCCCGCACCAGCTTGACGAGGCGGTGCAGCGCGTTGCGCAGGGAGATGTGGCGGATGAACGTGAGCAGGTCGCGCTCGTAGGCCAGGGTGGTGATGGCCACGGCCCAGCCCTCGTCCTCCCGGCCCACCAGGTGCTCGACCGGCACCCGCACGTTGTCGAAGAAGACCTCGTTGAACTCGGCCTCCCCGGTGATCTGCCGCAGGGGGCGGACGGTGATCCCCGGCGAGCGCATGTCGACCAGCAGGAACGAGATCCCCTTGTGCCGGGGCGCGTCGGGGTTCGTGCGCACGAGCAGGAAGCACCAGTCCGCCACGTGGGCCATGGAGGTCCACACCTTCTGGCCGTTCACCACGTAGTGGTCACCCTGGCGCACCGCCCGCGTCTGGAGATTCGCCAGGTCGGAGCCGGCGTCGGGCTCCGAGAAGCCCTGGCACCACAGGTCCTCGGCGGTCAGGATGCGGGGCAGGAACCGGCGCTGCTGCTCGGGCGTGCCGTACTTCATGAGGGTCGGACCCAGCATGGAGAGGCCGCCCCGGTTCACGAACTGCGGCGACTCGGCCCGGGCCATCTCCTGGAAGAGGATGATCTGCTCCACCAGGCTGGCGCCCCGGCCCCCGAACTCGGGGGGCCAGTCCATGCCCACGTAGCCGGCCTCGTACATGCGCCGCTGCCAGGCCCGCAGCCGGTCCACCTCCGCCCGGTCGGCCTTGGACGCCGCGAAGGCCCGGCCCCGGAGGTCGTCGGGCAGGTTGGTCTCCAGCCACTGCCGGACCTCCTTGCGGAACGCGTCCTGCTCGGGCGTGAAGTCGAAGTCCATGGCGCCCCGCTCACCACATGACGCAGCCGCCGTCCACCATCAGCGCCTGTCCGGTGATGTAGCGGGCCTCGTCGGAGGCCAGGAACACCGCGGCGGCGCCGATGTCCTCCGGCGTCTGCTCGCACTTCATGGGCACGATGTCGGCCACCCGCTTCTCGAAGACCTGCCGCGGGGTCATGCCGGCGAAGGCCGGGTTGGTGGCGGCGATGTGGGCGGCCAGCTTCTGCCAGAAGTCCGTCCACAGGACGCCGGGGCAGATGGCGTTGACCGTGATCCGGTGGGGCGCCAGCTCCTTGGCCGCGATGCGGGTGAAGGTGATGACGCCCTGCTTGGCCACGCTGTAGGGCGGCATGGTCACGGCGGCCAGGGGGCCGGCGATGGAGGCGATGTTGATGATGCGGCCCGCCTTCCGCTCGATGAAGTAGGGGGCGATGGCCTTCGAGGTCAGGAAGACCGACTTGGTGTTCACGGCGAAGGCCCGGTCCCAGTCCTCCTCGGTGTTGTTGGTGAAGGGCATCCCCGGCGGCGCCGCCATGCCGGCGTTGTTGACCAGGATGTCGATCTTGCCGAAGGCCTCGCGGGTGCGCTCGACCATGCCGTTGACGTCGGCGGCGCTGGTCACGTCCGTCTTCATGGCCATCGCCCGGCGTCCCAGGGCCTTGACCTCCTCGACCACCTTCTCGGCGTTCAGCACCTGGATGTCCGGGATGGCGACGTCGGCGCCCTCGCGCGCCATCGCCAGGACGATCCCCCGCCCGATCCCGCTGCCCCCACCCGTGACCACGGCAACCTTGCCGGCGAGCCGCATGCGATCCCTCCTATAATCCTCGGCCTCAGGAGGCACTCATGACAACACAGCCGCTCAGAAGCCGCAACTGGTTCGGGCGCGCCGACCTCGATGGCTTCGTGCACCGGTCGTGGCTGAAGACGGAGGGCTTCAGCGACCTGGTCTTCGACGGCCGCCCGGTGATCGGCATCGCCAACTCCTGGTCGGAGCTCACCACCTGCAACGCCCACCTGCGCCAGGTGGCCGAAGCCGTCAAGCGCGGGGTGTGGAGCGCCGGGGGGTTCCCCCTCGAGTTCCCCACCATCTCGCTGGGCGAGGTGCTGATGAAGCCGACGACCATGCTGTTCCGCAACCTGATGGCCATGGACGTCGAGGAGTGCATCCGGGCCTATCCCCTGGACGCGGTCGTGCTCCTGTCCGGCTGCGACAAGACCACCCCGGCCATGCTCATGGGCGCGGCCTCGGCCGACGTGCCGGCGATCATGGTCACGGGCGGGCCCATGCTGCGGGGGGTCTGGCGCCGCGAGGAGCTGGGCTCCGGCACCGATGTCTGGCGCCTGTGGGCCGAGCGGCGGGCCGGCGCCCTCAGCGACGAGGCGCTGTGCGAGGCCGAGTCCTGCATGTCGCGCTCGGCGGGGCACTGCATGGTGATGGGCACGGCCTCCACCATGGCCGCCATGGCCGAGGCGCTGGGGATGACGCTGCCCGGCAACGCCGCCATCCCCGCCCCCGACTCCCGGCGGCTGGCCCTGGCCGAGCTGACGGGACGGCGCGCCGTCGAGATGGCGCGGGCCGGGGGGCCGCGGCCCTCCGAGATCCTGACCGCCCGGGCCTTCGACAACGCCATCCGGGCCGACATGGCCATCGGCGGCTCCACCAACGCCATCATCCACCTGGTCGCCATCGCCGGCCGGGTGGGCGTCCCGCTGCCGCTCCACCGCTTCGACGAGCTGGCCCGCACCACGCCCCTGCTCGTCAACGTGCGGCCGTCCGGCAAGTACCTGATGGAGGACTTCTTCTATGCCGGCGGCCTGCCCGCGGTGCTGCGCGAGCTGCTGCCGCTGCTGCACGGCGAGGCGCTGACCGTCAACGGCCGCACGATCGCCGACAACGTCGCCGGCGCGCGCTGCTGGAACGAGGACGTGATCCGGCCCCTCGGCCTGCCGCTGGCCCCCGAGGGCGGCACCGTCATCCTCGGCGGCAACCTCTGCCCCGACGGCGCCGTCATCAAGCAGTCGGCGGCCTCGCCCCACCTCCTGCGCCACCGCGGCCGCGCGGTCGTCTTCGCCGACCACGACGACCTCCACCGCCGCATCGACGACCCGGACCTGCCGGTGGACGAGAACTCCGTGCTGGTGGTCAAGCACGTGGGGCCCAAAGGCGCCCCGGGCATGCCCGAGTGGGGAGCGGCCCCCATCCCGGCCCGGCTGCTCCGGCGGGGCGTGAAGGACATGGTGCGGATCTCCGACGCCCGCATGAGCGGGACCTCGTACGGCACGGTGGTGCTGCACGTGGCGCCGGAGTCGGCCGTGGGCGGCCCCCTGGCCCTGGTCCAGGACAACGACGAGATCGAGCTGGACGTGCCCGCCCGGCGCCTCACGCTCCGGGTCAGCGACGAGGAGCTGGCCCGCCGGCGGGCCCGCTGGACGCCCCGGCCGCCGCACTTCACGCGAGGCTACGGGCGGCTGTTCCTGGACCACGTCTTGCAGGCCAACGAGGGCTGCGACTTCGACTTTCTGCGCGGCCGCACGCCGGTCCGGCGGGAGGACACCGCCGGGCCCTCTCACGCCTGACCGGGCGGCGGCCCCGGGGGAGCGCGATGAACCCATGGCACGACCTGGCGCTCGGCGAGCGGCTCGAGGAGCACTTCCCGGTCGTCATCGAGATCCCCAAGGGCTCCAAGGTGAAGTACGAGTTCGACAAGGACACGGGAGTCCTGCGGGTGGACCGGGTCCTCTACAGCGCCGTGCACTACCCGGCCAACTACGGCTTCCTGCCCCGGACGCTGGGCGAGGACGAGGATGCGCTCGACGCGCTGGTCCTGGGGCAGGAGCCCGTCGTGCCCGGCTGCGTGCTGCGGGCCCGGGCCATCGGCATGCTGGCCATGCGGGACGAGAAGGGCAAGGACGACAAGATCATCGCCGTGCACGTGGACGACCCCGAGTACGTGGGGTACCGCGACATCGCCCAGCTGCCGCCGCACCGCCTGCTCGAGCTGCGGCGCTTCTTCATCGATTACAAGGTGCTGGAACGGAAGGACGTCGAGGTGGAGGAGCTGCAGGGCGTGCAGGCGGCCCTGGCCGTTATCGCCGAGGCCGTGGCGCTGTACCGGAAGACCTTCCCCCGCCGCCCGCCGTGACGGCCGCCAGCGAGCCGCCGGCCGCCCGCA
>JBBIIW010000103.1:0-8320 GCA_037446305.1 Candidatus Rokuibacteriota bacterium | reverse complement strand
GGGAGCCGGCCGATCCGGTCCAGGCGCGTCGCCGCCGGGCCTGGTGGCACGTGATGGCCGCCACGGCGGCCGTGGTCCTGCTCTTCGCCATCCTGGGCGCATGGCTGGCCTGGCGGGAAGGCGGCGCCGTCGGCGCCCGGCTGCTGAGGCCGACGTTCCTGCTGACGCTGGCCCTGTTCATGCCGTGGGCGGCCTTGCAGCAGGCGCTGCTCCTGCGCTACGTGCTGCCCCGCCTGCGCGGGGTTCTGCCCGGGGCGGGCCCCGGGCTGATCGCCGGCCTCGCCGGCCTGCTGTTCGGGCTGGTCCACCTGCCGGCGGCCGACCTGACGGCAGTCACCGTGCTCGGCGGCGCCGCCTGGTCCTGGCTCTACCTGCGCGACCGGCTGCTGACGCCCATCGCCGTCTCCCACGCCCTGCTGGGGACGGCCTACTTCTCCTGGATGCGCGGGGAGGATCTGGCCGAACGCTGGCTCGCTTCCCTGGTGGCGAGGGGCGAGCCCTGAGCGCCGCCGGGACCTCGCGCCCGGTCGCGATGGTGACCGGTGCCGGGCGCGGCATCGGGCGGGCGACGGTCGAGGCGTTCGTCGCCGCCGGCTGGGCGGTCGTCATCGCGGAGCTGGTGCCGGCCCTGGGACGCCGGACCGAGCGGGCGCTGCGTCAGATCGGCGCCGAGGCGCTGTTCGTCCCGACCGACGTCGGCGACCCGGCAGCCGCCCAGCGGGCCGTCCGCGCGGTCCAGCGCCGCTTCGGCCGCCTCGACTGCCTGGTGAACAACGCCGGGGTGCTGACCGCCGGGCCCCTGGCCCGCCTGCCCGTGCGGGCGCTGACCCGGATGGTGACGGTGAACCTGCTGGGGCCCCTCCTGGTCAGCCGGGCCGCGCTTGCCGCCCTGCAGCGGGCGCGGCAGGCCTCGATCGTCAACGTGTCCTCCCTCCTGGGCAAGAGCGGCGCCGCCGATTACGTGACCTACTGCGCCACCAAGTTCGGGGTCATCGGCCTGACCGAGGCGCTGGCCGACGAGCTGCGGGGGACCCGGGTGCGGGTCTGGGCCGTCTGCCCCACGATGGTGGACACGGCCATGGCCCGGCGCGCCGTGGGGGTAAGCGCCGCCGAGCGGGCCGCGGAGGCGATCCCTCCGGCCTCGGTCGCCCGCGTGATCGTCGACCTGGCCACGGGGCGCCGCCGGGCGGCCAGCGGCAGCGCCCTGGACGTCACCCGGTGACCCCGGCCGCCTCAGAAGCTTCTTGGGGGGGCCCCGACCCCGGGGTGTACCATCGGCGCGCGTAGGGGTACGCCCGGGGGAGCGTCAATGACGAACGAGGAGTGGTTCGACGCCGTCACGGCCGAGCTGGTGGCCCGGAGCCCGTTCCGCCGTTCCGAGTACTTCAAGCGCTTCGCCGCCGGCACGCTGACGCGCGAGCAGGTCTGGGGCCACATCGGCCAGCACTACCTGCTGATCGCCTGGTTCCCCCGCATCTTCAGCGGCATCCACGCCCGCTGCGACGTGCTGGAGGTCCGCAAGGACTGCGCCCGGCACCTCCTGGTGGAGGATCTGGGGTACTTCCAGGGCAAGGTGGGGGGCACGCCGGACCACGACGAGCTCTACCGCCGCATCGGCGACGACCTGGGCTATCCGCGCACCGTCTACGACACCATCGAGCCCGTGCCGGAGATGGCGGCCATCGTGGCCTTCTTCAAGACGATGGCCCACGAGCTGCCCTGGGCCGCCTCGCTCTGCGCCACGGCCCTCATCGAGGCTGAGGTGGTCGAGATCTCCCAGACGGTCGGGCGCGCCCTGGTGCAGCACTACGGCGTCCGGCCGGAGTGGGGCGGCATGAACTATTACGTCCACGAGATGGTCGAGCAGGAGGAGGCGGGGGAGACCCGGAACGCCATCCTCAAGCACATCCGGACCCCCGCGGACCGGGACGTGGCCGAGGCCGCGATGCGCCAGGTGCACGGGCTGCTCGAGGCCTACGCCGAGGGGCTGGCTCGACGCTGGCTGCGCTGAGCGTCCGGCCGTCCGGCGTTGACGGCGGAACGCTGGCGTCAGCCGGCGGTCACTCTCGGGGGGCCCGCTCGCGGCCCGCGCTCCGGAATCAAGGAGTTCGCCGCCCGCCGATGTGGCGCGGCTCTTGCTCACCAGTGACCACTCACTCCCTGGGGAGGGCGTGATGTTCGAACGGCTTTCGCAGATGTTCTCGACCGACCTGGCCATCGACCTGGGGACCGCCAACACGCTGGTCTTCGCCCGGGGCGAGGGGATTGTCCTCAACGAGCCCTCCATCGTCGCCATCCGGCAGACCGACAACGCCGTCATCGCGGTGGGGCACGAGGCCAAGGCCATGCTCGGCCGGACGCCGGGCAACATCCAGGCCATCCGGCCCATGAAGGACGGCGTCATCGCCGACTTCGACCTGACCGAGAAGATGCTGCAGCACTTCATCGGTCGCACCACCGGCCGGCGCCGCGGGCTCATCAAGCCGCGGGTGGTCATCGGCATCCCCTCCGGCACCACCCAGGTCGAGCGGCGCGCCGTCCGGGACTCGGCGCTGCAGGCGGGGGCCCGGGAGGTCTACCTGATCGAGGAGCCGACGGCGGCGGCCATCGGCGCCGGTCTGCCCATCGACAAGCCCGGCGGCAACCTGATCGTGGACATCGGCGGGGGCACCACCGAGGTGGCCGTCATCTCCCTCACCGGCACCGTGTTCTGCAAGTCGGTCCGGGTGGCCGGCGACGAGATGAACGAGGCCATCGCGCAGTACGTCCGCAAGCACTACAGCCTGCTCATCGGCGAGCGGCGGGCCGAGGAGATCAAGATCGCGCTGGCCTCGGCCGTGCCCCAGCCGGGCGGCCCCAGGACGATCGACGTCAAGGGCCGCGACCTGATCGACGGCATCCCCAAGACCATCGTCATCACCGACGAGGAGATCCGGGAGGCGGTGCGCGAGCCCATCGCGGTCATCGTGGAGACCGTGCGCACCTGCCTGGAGCGCACACCCCCCGAGCTGGCCGCCGACATCGTCGAGCAGGGCCTGATGCTCACCGGCGGCGGAGCGCTGCTGCGGGGGCTGGACGAGCTGCTGCGCCGGGAGACCGGGCTGCCGGTGACGGTCGCCGACGAGCCGCTGGCCTGCGTGGCGCTCGGCGTCGGCGCCATGCTCGACAACCTGGACCTGCTGAAGAAGGTGGCTGTCCCCGCCGGCGCCGACGGGCGATAGCGCGTCCCGGACGGGACCCGGCGGCGTCAATCCGGCGATCCGGCGTGGGCGCTCTGGCACCGTCCGTGCCGCCGGCGGCCCGCAACCCCTCGTCCCTGCGTGCGTTCCCGGCCCTGGCATCCCGGGTGCTGTCCGGGCGGGCCGGGAGGGCAGACCATGCGAGCACTGGTCGGTGCGGTCACACTGCTCGTCGTCGCGGGCTCGGCCCCGGCCGCGACGGCCGAGGGAGCCGGCAGCGTGCTGCGGGACACCTGGCTGACCTCGAAGACCAAGGCGCGGCTGATCGGGGACAGCCGGGTCAAGGCCACCTCCATCACCGTCGAGACGAGGGACCGCATCGTCACGCTGCGGGGCAAGGTGCGCACGCCCCAGGAACGAGTGGCGGCCGAGGAGATCGCCCGGAGCACGGACGGAGTGCGGGACGTGGCCAACGCCCTGCAGGTCGTCCCCGAGAGCCAGCGCGACGCCGTGGACGCGCGCGACCGGGAGATCGAGACGGCGGTGAAGGAGCGCCTGGCCAAGGCCGTGCTGCTCCGGGGCGCGAAGATCTCCGTGCGCGCCGACGCCGGCGTGGTGACCCTGATGGGGACCGTCGGGGACACCCGGGCCAGGGGCGGGGCGGCGGCGCTGGCCCGGGCCGTCCCGGGGGTCAAGGCCGTCCGCAACGAGCTGGAGGCCAGCGTCACCACCACGGCCAGGCCCGCGCCGGCGCCGAAGGCGGCTCGCCCGGCGCGGTAGAATCCCCCGTGTGGGGCGCTGGACGGTCCCCGACGAGGTGACCGGCGGGGGGCGCTTCGTCGTGCCCGCCCGCGCGTTCGTGCCTGCCTACCTCGAGACCTGGGAGCGGGGCCGCCTGCGCGAGAAGATCGACGAGGCGCTGGAGGCCCTCCGCGCCTGCACTCTCTGCCCGCGGGACTGCGAGGTGGACCGCCTGGCCGGCCGGTCGGCCGTGTGCAAGACGGGGCGGTACGCCCGCGTCTCCTCCCACTTCCCGCACTTCGGCGAGGAGGACGTGCTGCGCGGCTGGCGGGGCTCCGGCACCATCTTCTTCGCGTGGTGCAACCTGCGCTGCCAGTTCTGCCAGAACTGGGAGACCAGCCAGCTCGGCGAGGGCCACGAGGTGGGCCCGCAGGCGCTGGCCCGCATCATGCTCGAGCTGCAGGCGCGGGGCTGCCACAACATCAACGTCGTGACCCCCGAGCACGTGGTGCCCCAGATCCTGGAGGCGCTGCCCCACGCCATCGAGGGGGGCCTGCGCCTGCCGCTCGTCTACAACACCAGCGCCTACGACAGCCTGCACTCGATCCGCCTCCTGGACGGCGTCGTGGACGTCTACATGCCGGACTTCAAGCTCTGGGATCCGGAGCGCGCCCGCAAGTACCTGCTGGCGCCCACGTATCCCGAGACGGCACGCCGGGTGATCCAGGCCATGCACGAGCAGGTCGGCCCGCTGCGGGTCGACGAGGACGGGCTGGCCGTGCGCGGCCTCCTCGTCCGCCACCTCGTCATGCCCGGGATGCGGGATGACACCCGGCGCATCCTGGGCTGGCTGGCCGGCCTGTCCCGCGACACCTACGTCAACGTCATGGACCAGTACGCGCCCGCCTGGAAGGCCGCCAGCGACCCGCGCCACGCCGAGATCAACCGGGAGGCGGCGCCCGAGGAGGTGGACGACGCCCTGGCCTGCGCCCGGGCGGCGGGGCTCTGGCGGCTCGATCGCCGGTGGCGCTCTCCGGTGGACCGGCTGTGGGAGCGCCTGGGCCGGTAGATTCTTGGAGGGCGGCCTCCGCATGAGCATCGAGATCCGCATCCAGTTCACCCGCTTCTCCGCCTTCTACACCCCGCTGATCGCCGCCATCGCGGGGGACTTCCTGCGCGATGAGGGGCTGGAGCCGCGCCACTCCGTGGCCCCGCCCGGCACCTCGGCCGTCGAGGCGGTGGTGAGCGGGGCGGCGCACGTCTGCCAGTCGGCGCCCTCCCAGGGTTTCGCGCCGCTGGAGCGGGGCCAGGCGCCGCCGGCCGTGCACTTCGCGCAGATCAACGAGAAGGACGGCTTCTTCCTGACCGGCCGCCGCCCCGACCCCGCCTTCAGCTGGGAGAAGCTCCGCGGCCGGAGCGTCCTGGTGGATCATGCCCGGCAGCCCCTGGCCATGTTCAGGTACGCCTGCCACCGGCGCGGACTGGACTACGCGGCGATCCAGGCGCTCGACGTGCCGGCTGACGAGATGGACCGCGCCTTCCGCCGGGGGCAGGGCGACTACGTCCACCAGCAGGGCCCGGCGCCGCAGCAGCTCGAGCACGACGGCGTGGGCGCCATCGTCGCCTCCGTCGGCGAGGCGATCGGCCCCTGCGCCTTCTCGAGCCTGGCCGCCACGCGGCCGTGGCTGGAGACGGACATGGCGCGGCGCTTCATGCGGGCCTACCGGCGGGCCCGGACCTGGGTGCTCAAGACGTCGGCCGCCCGCATCGCCGAGGTCGAGGCGCCGTTCTTCCCCGGGGTGCCCCGGACCGTCCTGACCGCCACCCTGGCCGCCTACCAGAAGCTCGGCTGCTGGACGCCGCACGTCGAGATCACGCGCCAGGCCTTCGAGGTCACGCTCGACGTGTTCCAGCACTCGGGCCTGATCACCCGGCGACACCGGTACGAGGACATCGTGGTGCCGCCTCCCGACGCCGGCTGATTTCCAGCCGCCTGACCTGTCGATCCCGCGGGGGGGTGGCCCGCTCGCTATAAATCCCGGGAGAGCGCGGAGTGTCGGCCTCCAGGAGGTCGCGGGATGAGTCGGTTGCGCGTGGCCGGTCAGCTTGTCCTCGTCGCCCTCGGGCTGGCTGCGGCCGGGCCGGTCGGGTCCGGGCCGTCCGCCGTGGCCGGACTGCCGGAATGGAAGGAGCCCGCGCAGTACCGGGTGGACATGGTCATGCAGCGCGGCGCCGAGACGGTCGTCATGCAGCGCTTCATCGACGCCGGCCGGGCGCGGTCGGAAATCGGGGCCCAGGGCATGACCATGGTGATGATCGAGCGGCCCGACCGGGGCGTCGCCTGGATCATCCTCCCGCCCATGGAGGGGCAGGGAAAGTTCTACCTGGAGCAGAAGCTGCCGAAGCCGGAGACGGTTGATCCGAGGGCGCCCGCGGGCCCGCCGCCGGATCTCCGGGTGCGACCGCTGGGCTCCGAGACGGTCGACGGCCGGCACTGCCTCAAGTACGAGCTGACCTGGCAGGGCCGCAGCGCCCTCGTCTGGTCGGACGCCGAGACCGGCGCCCCGGTGCGCATGCGCGACGCCGAGGTCTCCATGGAGTGGCGGAACTACCAGGTGGGGCCGCAGCCGGCCGCGCTCTTCGAGCCCCCGGCCGGGTACGAGCGGCAGGTGATGCCCGACCTCGGCGACATGTCGGGGATGGCGGGGATGATGGCCGCCCAGACCGCCCTGGGCATGGCGGGCGGGGTCGCCGCGCAGGCGGCCGGACAGGCCGGGGCGGCGGCGGGCATGGTGCTCGGCGGCCCCATCGGCGCGATGATCGGCCAGTACGTCGGGCAGTACGCGGCCAGCTGGCTCATGAGCAAGGGCCAGCAGGCCCTGATGCCCGGCCCGGGCGTCTCCGGGCAGCGATAGGTCCACCGGTGCCGTCCCCCGGCCGGCCGAGAAGGTCCCGCACCCTGGACCGGGTCCGGCAGATGCCGCTCCGGGAAGGGTCGTTCGTCGAGGACCGCGCCCCGGGTAGAATGATCGCGATGGCGAGCGATCACGAAGACTCCCCGAGACGGGCGGCGGCCCCGGCTCCGGAATTCGGGGCGCCGGGCCAGTACGATGAGGTTGGCGTGGACGTCTCGCTCATCCGGGCCAACATGCGCGCGACCCCCGGAGAGCGGGCGCGCCGGGCCGAGCGCGCCCGCCGGGCCGCGCTGAGAGTCCAGGCGATTGGACGAGCCAGCCGAGCAGAGCCCCCTTGAGCGGTTCTGCGCCCTGCTCGCCCGGCACGGCGTGGAGTTCATCGTCGTGGGCGGGCAGGCCGAAGCGCTCATGGGCGGGGCTCGCGTGACCTACGACGTCGACCTGTGCTACCGGCGGACGGCGGAAAACCTCGAGCGGCTGGCCGCGGCCCTCGGCACCCTGAACCTCACCCTCCGCGGCGCCCCCCCGGACCTGAAGTTCCGGCTCGACGCGCAGGCGCTCGCGCTCGGCCTGAACTACACGTTCCTGGTGGACGACGAGTACCCGCTCGATCTCCTCGGGTACCTGGAGCCCGTCGGCGCCTACGAGGACCTGCTGCCGCGGGCGGAGACGCTGTCCATCGGCGGCCATTCCATCCGCGTCATCGGTCTGGACGATCTCATCCGGATCAAGCAGTTTCTGGGGCGCCCGAAGGATCGGGAGTCCCTGCTCCAGCTCCAGGCCATCAAGCGCCTTCGCGATCAGGAGGGCCTCCGCTGATGCCCGGGCGCGTCATCTCGGGCTGCGCGGGGTCTTGACAGCAGGACGAGCATCCAGCCGGCGACGATCAGCAGACCGAGCATCTCCCGCGCTTCCTCGATGGCCAGGGTGGCCATGCCGACCTCCCGGAAGAGGTCGCCGGGCCCGACCTGCCCGACGACGCGCGGGGCGAGCGTGGCCGCCCACCCCAGCGCGATGACGCCGATGACGGCGGGCAGCCAGCGGGACAGCCGGCCGCGCACGGCCAGCAGGCACGCCAGCGCCGCGGCGCCGTAGATCGCCATCCACTCCAGCGGGTCGGGATCGTTGTACTGCACGGCGACGGCGAGCAGGAAGAGCAGGCCCATCACGGCGTCGGCGGCGCGCATGATCGTCACGGCTCACTCCAGGGCGGTGCCCAGGCGCCGGATGATGCTCGCGGCCTGGACGACCATCTGCTCCACGATCTCCGCGGCGGGCAGGACGCTGCGGATCAGGCCGACGCCCTGTCCGGCGTAGTTCGCCATGAGCTCGATGCGCCCCTCGGTGTGGATGGTGGGCGTCGCGGCGGCGAACGCCGGCACCTCGAGCACCTGGTCGCCGACCCGCGTCGAGCCCACCGGCCCCGCCGGCGCGGGCCCGCCCTCGGTCAGCGCATTGCGCAGGACGCGGTGCGGGGAGCCGGGC
>JBBIIW010000102.1:0-8323 GCA_037446305.1 Candidatus Rokuibacteriota bacterium | reverse complement strand
GTCAGACGCCGGCGTCGGGTGCCGCCGGCGCCGGCCGGCGCGCCTGCCGCCGGTGCTGCCACAGGGCCAGGATCACCGAGAGCGCGGAGAGCCCGAGCAGCGTGCCCGAGATGGGCCGGGTCACGAACAGCCAGGGGTCGGCGTCGGTCATGAGCGAGCGCACCAGGTTGACCTCGATCTGGTCGCCGAGGATCACGCCCAGGATCAGCGGCGCCAGCGGGAAGCCGAACTTCACCATCACGTAGCCGAGCACGCCGAACAGCAGGAGGGCGTAGACGTTGTCCATGGTGTTGCGCAGCGCGTAGGCCCCGATGACGCACAGCACCAGGATGATGGGGACCAGGATCGCGCGCGGCACCTGGACGATCCGCAGGTAGACGCGGGCCAGCAGCCACTGCAGCACCATCATGACCGGGTGGGCCAGGATGTAGGCGGCGAAGATCCCGTAGGCCACCCGCGGCTCCTGCGTGATGAAGAGCGGGCCGGGCTGGATGCCGTGGATGATCATGGCGCCCAGCATGACGGCCGTCACGGCATCGCCCGGGATGCCGAAGGCCATGATGGTGACCAGCGAGCCGGCCACGTTGGCGTTGTTGGCCGCCTCGGAGGCGATGATGCCCTCCGGGATGCCGGTGCCGAACCGCTCCGGGTGGCGGGAGAACTTCTTGGCCTGGTCGTACGCCATGACGTTGGCGGCGCTGCCCCCCACCGCCGGCAGGACCCCGATGAGGAGCCCCACCACGGTGGCCCACAGGAGCAGGAACGGGCGCCGGACGATGTCCCAGATGACGGCCAGGTGCGAGACGGCCAGGCTGGGCGTCTCGATGCGCGGCGCCCGGTGCCCGGCGGCCGCCCGCTCGAGATCGCTCATGATCTGCGAGAAGGCGAAGACGCCGATCAGGACCGGCAGGAACTGGAACCCGCCGGCCAGGAAGTCGGTGCCGAACGTGAACCGCGGGACGGACATGATGGGGTCCGTCCCGATCACGGTGATGATCAGGCCGATGGCGCCGGACAGGAAGCCCTTGAGCAGCGAGTGCTCGGTGAGCCCGGCCACCATGGAGAGCGCGAAGATGAACAGCGAGAAGTACTCCCAGGGGCCGAACTGCAGGGCGAACTGCGCCAGGGGCACGCTGGCGGCGATCAGGAACGCCGCGCCCAGGAGGCCGGCGAAGAGCGAGGCCCAGGTGCCGAGCCACACCGCCCGCCCCGGCTCACCCTTGCGCGCCATCGGGAACCCGTCGAACGTCGTGGCCACCGCCGAGGGCGTGCCCGGGATGCCCAGCAGGCTGGCCGTGACCAGCCCGCCCGACTCGCCGCCCACGTAGACGCCGATCATCGCGGCCAGGCCCGCCAGCGGGTCCAGGCCGAAGGTGAAGGGCAGCACGATGATGATCGTCATCGTGATGGTCACCCCGGGCAGCGCCCCGCCCACGAGCCCGGCCAGGGTGCCCAGGGCCAGCGGCACCAGGTACTGCAGCTGGAGCAGCTCGGCGGCGCTGGCCAGGAGCAGCTCGACCATGGCGAATCTAGAAGCCCGTCAGCCGCCCCCGGGGGAGCAGCACCGTCAGGTAGCGCTCGAAGACCAGGTAGGTCACGGCCGCGGTGAGCGCCGCCACCGCCAGCAGGCGGCCCCAGTGGCGGGCCTGGCCAGGCGGCTCGAGGGCCGCCTGCAGGCCGCCCACGAACAGGAAGGTCGCGACGCGGAAGCCGAGCCAGGGCAGCGCGGCGACGTAGGCGATGAAGATGGCGAAGGTCAGCGCGACCAGGCGGTAGTGGCCGGCCGGCGCGCGAGGCCGGTGGCCCCGCAGGAGGTCGGAGACGAGCAGCGCGGCCCCGAGCACGGCCGTCACCCCGAAGACGATGCCCGGATAGAACCCCGGGCCGATCGGGACGAGCGCGGGCTGGGGGAGCCCGCGCGTCATCCCGAGCAGGATCAGCGAGGCGGCGAGGCAGGCCAGGCCCGCGAGGCCGTCCCGGCCCACCCTAGGAACGCTTGAGCAGTCCGAGGTCGCGCGCCAGGTCCCGGTTGAGCCGGTCGTTCTTCTCGAGGAACTCCCGGTAGGCCTTGCGGTCCAGGAAGCGCACGAACGTCCCCTGCTTGGCCATGGCCTCGGCGAAGGCGGGCTCCCCCGTCGCCTTCCGGCAGGCCGCCTCCAGGGTGGCCACGACGTCGGCCGGGGTGCCCTTGGGCACCAGGACGCCCCGGGTCACCGCGTACACGACGTCCACGCCCAGCTCGCGGAGCGTGGGGACGTCCGGGGCCTCGGGCAGCCGCTTCTCGGTGGCGATGGCCAGGAACTTGAGCTGGCCCGCCTCCACCTTCCCCTTCTGGGTCAGGTTGGAGTCCGTCAGGTCGATGTGGCCGCCCAGGATGGCGTTCATCCGCGGGGCCAGCCCCTCGTAGGAGACGTACTTGAACTTGATGCCGGCCGCCTTCTCGATCAGGGCCGGGAAGAAGTGGCTGGTGGAGCCCAGCGTGGCCCCCACGGTGATCTGCCCGGGCCGGGCCTTGGCGTCGGCCACCAGCTCCTGGAACGAGGACCACCTGGTCTTGGGGCTCGCCGTCAGCACGGAGGGGGTCTCGGACACGGAGCAGACGGGCTCGAAGTCGGTCCAGGCGACGTCGGCCACGCCCGTGTAGTACGTGGAGTGGATGTAGTCGTGGACCGCGTAGAGCGTGTAGCCGTCCGGCGGAGCGCTGCGCGCCTCCCGGGCGCCCACGGTGCCGGACGCCCCGGTGACGTTCGCGATGACGACCGTCGTGCCCAGGTGCTTCTGCAGGAACTGCCCGAACGGCCGGAAGATCGAGTCGGTGTCGCCGCCGGCGGCCCAGGGCACGATGAGCTTGACCGGGCGCTCGGGGTACGCCGCGTACCCGGTCGAGGCCGCGACGGCCGCGGCGAACAGAACGGCGAGGGCGATGCGTCGGCGCATGCTGGCTCTCCTCCTGGCGGATGGCTGTCCGATGATATCAGAGGACGCCGGCCACCACCCGGAGGTCGTCCGCGAACCGGGCCGTCTCCCGGTGCCGCCTCTCCTCGTCGGGCGCTCGCAGCAGCGCCGAGGGATGCACGGTCGCGAGCACGAAGGGCGGCAGCGGCGATCGCCGGCGGCCCGGTCGGGCGCCGGCGCTAGGACGCCGCGGGAAGCGTCACGCGGAAGACGGCGCCCCGCGGGCGGCGGTTCTCGGCGCCGATCTGGCCCCCCAGCTCGCGGACGATCCCGGCCGAGATCGCCAGGCCCAGCCCGGTGCCGCCCTCCTTGGTCGTCACGAACGGCTCGAACAGCCGGGGGAGCACGTCGCTGGCGATGCCGGGGCCGGTGTCGCTCACCTCCAGCACCACCTGCCCGGCCGGCGCGCGTCCGACGATGGCGATCTCGCGCGGCGGCGAGGCCTGCCGGAGCGCGTGCTGGGCGTTGGTCAGGAGGTTGAGGAGCACCTGCTGGAGCTGGTAGGGCTGGGCCCGCACGGCCGGGAAGCCGGCGGGGATGTCCACCCGCACGCTGATCTCGTCGCGCCGCAGGTCGTACGCCTTGAGATCGAGGACCCGCTGGGCGACCTCGGCCAGCGCGACCGGGACCGGCCCGCCCGCGGGCTGGCGAGCCGCCTGCAGCGTGTTGTGGATGATGCGGAGCGCGCTGTCGAAGCTCGCGCCGACCTGGTCCAGGTGCGCGGCCACCGGCGCCCCCGCTGCCTTGGCCCGGGCCAGGCTGAGGTGGCCGGCGGCCAGCGTCAGCACGTTGCCCAGCTCGTGGGCCACGCCGGCCACCACCTCGCCCAGCGCGCGCAGCTGGGCGGCGCGCTGGATCTCGGCGTTCAGGCGGAGCGAGGCGGCGTGGGCCCGCTCGAGCTCGGCGTTGGCCTCCCGCAGGCGCAGCTGGCTCTGCCGGTAGGCCTCGGCCAGCAGCGCGGTGAGGCCGCCGACGATGTTCAGGATCAGGAGGTTGAAGACGGCGACGCCCCAGCCCGGCGTCACCGGCGGCGCCCCGGCCGGGACCCAGCCCGTCTGCTGCAGCAGCGCCAGGCTCACGTAGCAGACCGTGGCGAACGCCGTCGCCACCACGCAGGCGGTGCTGGAGAAGACCAGGCCGGCGTACAGGGGGACGATCGTGTACACGCCGAGGAACCCGGCCGAGAGGCGTCCGGTGCTGCCGAGGCCGATGGTGATCAGCACCGTGTCGATCAGGAGCCGCGCGTAGGCCTGCGCGCGCGGCCAGCGTCCGGCGCGGGCGGCCAGGTAGTAGGGGATGTTGAGGAGGACGCCGGTCAGCGCGGTCCCCCGCACGACCTGGTTGCCGGCCCCCTCCGGCCCGGTCGGCACCAGGTGATCGAACGTCAGGATGAGCAGGCCGACCGCGGCCCGGAGCAGCATCTCCTGGCGGAGCCGCCGCCGCCGCCGATCCTCCCGGGCCTCCAGGAGGGGGGGCGCTGCCTGGGCGATCACGGGCATCCTCTTCTGGTTAGCACGTCCGGCCGGCCGGCCGGAACGAGTCTCGCCGGACCGCGCGCCGGATCAGCCGGCTGGCTCTCCCAGCAGCCGGCGCGCCGCGCGGACGATGGCCGGGGCGTCGATCCCGTACTGGCGGTAGAGGTCGGGGCGGGTGCCCGACTGCCCGAAATCGTCCACCCCCAGCGGCACCTGGGGGACCCCCAGCGCGGAGCCGAGAAACGCCAGCGCGTGCGAGTGGCCGTCGAGCACCGAGACGATCGGCACGCCTTCCTCGTCGGCACCCACGAGCTGCCAGAGGTAGGGCTCGGGCTCGCGCAGGCCGCGGTAGAGGCGGTCGGGACTGGTGACCGCGAACACGCTGGCCAGGATGCCGTGCTGGCGCAGCGCGCGGGCGGCGGCCAGCGCCTCCGGCACCATGACGCCGGCCGCGAACACGCTGACCGCGCTCGTCTCCGGATCCCAGCCGGGCTCGGCCCGCGCATCCAGCAAGCGGTACGCGCCGCGCAGCACCGCCTCGCGGTAGGCGGGCGACGGCGGCGGCGCCAGCCGCTGGTCGAGCGGCCGGGTGGAGAGCCTCAGGTAAAGGCTGTCGCCCTCCCGGCGGGCGATGGCGCCGAGCCCGTCGAGGAAAATCCACTCGACCTCCCGGGCGAACACCGGCTCGTAGTACGCCAGGCCGGGCAGCGCCACCCCCAGGCCGGGCGTGACGACGGACTGGTGGGCACCCCCCTCGGGGGCCAGGCTGACCCCCGAGGGCGTGGCCACGACCACGAACCGGGCACCCGAGTAGAGGGCGTGGTAGAGCGCGTCGAGGCCCCGGGCGACGAAGGGGTCGTAGAGCGTGCCGACCGGCAGCAGCACGGCGCCCGACAGCTCGGCGGCGAGCCCGAAGGCGCCCAGGAGCAGGAAGAGATTGTGCTCGGCGATGCCCAGCTCGACGTGCTGGCCGCGCGGCGACTCGCGCCACTGCACGGCCTGCGGCAGGTCGGCGAACCAGTGCGGCCGCGCCTCCGGGAAGTAGACGCCCTTGCGGTTGATCCAGCCCGCCAGGTGCGTCGTCACGGCCACGTCGGCCGACGCGGTGACGATCGCGTCGGCGACGGGCAGGCGGCCGAGCGCGCCGAGGACCCGCCCGAACGCCTCCTGCGTGGACAGCTCGCCCTCGTAGCGCTCGTCCAGACCGGCGGGCACCGCCGGCGGCGGGGACGGGCGGGGTGGCCGGAAGAGCGGGGGCAGGCCGCGGATCCAGCGCGCCTCGGGACTGTCCTCCGGAAAGCCTGCCCACTCCTCTCCCGGCCGCACGCCGAGCTCCGCTCGCACCTGCTCGATCTGCGCCGCGCTGAGCAGCGCGGTGTGGTTGAGCGGGTCGCCCGCCAGCGGCAGCCGCCAGCCCTTGATCGTGTGGGCCAGGATCACCGTGGGGCGCGCCGGCTCGCGCTCGGCCTCGGCCAGGGCGTCGAGGATGGTCGGCAGGTCGTGCCCGCCCACGTCGGCCACGAGGTCGCCCAGCGCCGCGTCCGGAACGTCCGCCAGGACGCGTTCCAGCGCGGCGTCCGGCGCACCCCCGGGCGCTGTCAGCGCCTTGCGCACGTCCCCGGCCGGCAGCCGGAGGAGCCGCTGGTACTCCGGGTACGGCAGGCTCGCCAGGCGCGCCCGCAGGCGCTCGCCGCCGGGGCGGGCGAACAGGGCCCGCAGGCGGCGGCCCCAGGGCAGCTCGAGCACCCGCCAGCCGAAGGTCGCGAACAGGGCCGGCAGCTGGGCGCGGCGCGCGTCGGGGACGATGCGGTCCAGGCTCTGCCGGTTCACGTCCACGATCCAGAGCACGCTCCCCAGCCGGGCCACGACCTCCTCCGCCAGCGCCTCCCAGACGTTGCCCTCGTCCAGCTCGGCGTCGCCGACCATCACGATGAACCGGCCGGGCACGGCGCGCCCGCCGTGGTCGGCCAGGTAGCGGCAGGCCAGGGCGCCGAACGTCGCCTGCACGGCGCCCAGGCCCATCGAGCCGGTCGAGAGGTCCACGATCTCGGGGTTCTTCCGCCGGCTGGGGTACGCCTGCAGGCCGCCGAAGCTGCGCAGCGACTGCAGGGCGGCGGCGTCCAGCCGGCCGCGCAGGTACTGGACGGCATAGAAGGCCGGCGCCGCGTGCGCCTTGACCGCCACCACATCCGACGGGCGCAGCGCCATGAAGTAGAGGGCGGTCAGCAGGGTCACCACCGAGGCCGAGGAGGCCTGGTGGCCGCCGACCTTGCCGCCGTCCGGCGCCGGCCGCACGGTGTTGGCGTGGTGGACCATCCAGGTGCTCAGCCAGAGCACCTTGCGCTGGATGGACTCCAGGACGTCCAGGTCGGTCATCGGCCGGGACCGGCCGCCCGGGACGGCCCGGCGAGCCTGCCGGCGGTCGGGACGCTGGACGAGGGTGGCTCCCCGGGCAGGACTCGAACCTGCGACCTAGTGATTAACAGTCACCCGCTCTACCGGCTGAGCTACCGGGGAGTGTCCGCAGCCTCCCAAGACTACCATCGCCGTCCGCGAGCGGGCCAGATGCAGTCGGCTCAACCGATCTCCCGCCGGCCCTCGAGGGCCTTGGAGAGCGTCACCTGGTCGGCGTACTCCAGGTCGCCGCCCACGGGCAGGCCGCGGGCGATCCGGGTCACCTTGACCCCGAGGGGGCGCAGGAGCTTGGCCAGGTAGAGGGCGGTGGCCTCGCCCTCGACGTTGGGGTTCGTGGCCAGGATGACCTCGGTGGCGCCCCCGGTGTCCAGGCGGGCCAGCAGCTCGCGCACCTTGAGGTCCTCCGGCCCGATGCCGTCCAGGGGCGAGAGCGCGCCGAGCAGGACGTGGTAGCGCCCCCGGTACTCGCCCGTGCGCTCCATCGCCAGCAGGTCGTTGGGCTCCTCCACCACGCAGATGACCCGCCCGTCGCGGGCGGGGTCGGCGCAGATGCGGCAGGGGTCCTGGTCGGTCACGTTGAAGCAGGTGCGGCAGTACACGATGCGGTCCTTCACGGCGACCAGGGCCTCGGCCAGCTCGCGCACCTCGTCGGCGGGCCGCTTGAGCAGGAAGAACGTGAGCCGCTGGGCGGTCTTGGGCCCGATGCCGGGCAGCCGCTGGAGCGCCTCGATCAGCCGCGCGACCGGCTCGGCGTAGTGCGCCACGCCGCCCTAGAGGCCCAGGCCGGGGATCTTCAGGCCGCCGGTGAGCTTGCCCAGCTCCTGCTGGACCAGCTCCCGCGACTTCCGCAGCGCCTCGTTGCAGGCGGCCAGCACCAGGTCCTCCAGCATCTGGACGTCGTCCTTGCTGACGACCTCGGGGTCGATCTTGATCGAGACGATCTCCTGCCTGCCGCTGGCCTCCACCGTCACCATCCCACCGCCGGCGGTGGCCTGGACACGCTTCTGCGCGACCTCCTCCTGGAGGGCGGCCATCTGCTGCTGCAGGCGCTGGGCTTCCTTCATCAGGTTGCCAAAGCCCTTCACTGCCCCTCTCCTTCCGGCGCCCGCGGCCTGACCGCGACCACCTCGCCTTCGAGTTCGCTCACCACGGTCCGCACGACGGGGTGATCCCGGACGCCGTCGCCCCCGGCGCCGCCGTCCTCCGCCACCGCCACCCGGTCCGCGCCGCGGATCTGGCGCCGCACGCACGCGTGGACGAGGTCGCGGTTGGCGCGGTCGGCCAGCAGGTCCCGGTGGAAGTGATTGCCGGCCACCGCGATCGTCAGCTCGCCGTCCCGCAAGCCGACCGGCCGGGCCTGGGCGAGCACCGCGCCCAGCATCGGCTTGCGTCCCATGACCTCGTCCACCACGCGCTGCCAGGCCGCGACCAGGTCGTCGTCCGCGCCGCCATCCTCGCCCGGGGGGGACGAGGGCGGC
>JBBIIW010000101.1:0-8349 GCA_037446305.1 Candidatus Rokuibacteriota bacterium | reverse complement strand
ATCGCGACCGCGCAGGTCGAGGGCCACGTCCTGCCCCCGGAGCGGGCGACCGTCCCCGAGGCGGTGGCGGCCGCGGTGAACGCCGCCCGGGCCGAGGGGCAGCGGGTGGTGGCGGTGGGGACGACGACCACCCGCACGCTGGAGTCGGCGGCCGACGAGGCGGGCCGGGTGCGGCCGCTCGACGAGCCCGTCGGCCTCTTCATCACGCCCGGGTACCGGTTCCGGGTGGTGGACGTGCTGCTGACCAACTTCCACCTGCCGCGATCCTCGCTGCTGGTGCTGGTGGCCGCCTTCGCCGGCCGCGAGCTGATCCTCAAGGCGTACGAGCACGCCATCCGCTCCGGCTACCGCTTCTACTCGTACGGCGACGCGTGCCTGATCGCATGAGGCCGGCCCGGGGGGCGTCCGCGCGCCTGATGCGGGCCCGGGTCGGCTCGGGCGCCGGCTGGTGGCGGTGACGTTCGAGGTGCTGGCCACGGAGGGGGCGGCCCGGCGCGGGCGCCTCACGACGCCACACGGCGTGGTGGACACGCCGGCCTTCATGCCCGTCGGCACCCGCGGGACCGTGAAGGGCCTGGGGCCCGACGACCTGCGGGCGGCCGGCGCCCAGATGATCCTCGCCAACACCTACCACCTGATGCTCCGGCCGGGGGCCGAGATCGTGCGCGAGCTGGGGGGCCTGCACCGGTTCATGGCCTGGGACGGTCCGATCCTGACCGACTCGGGCGGCTTCCAGATCTTCAGCCTGAGCCGGATCCGTCGCCTGTCGGAGGAGGGCGTCGAGTTCCGGTCGCCGGTCGACGGCTCGACGCATGCGCTGTCGCCCGAGCGGGCGATCGCTGTGCAGCACGCGCTGGGCGCCGACATCATCCACCCGCTCGACGAGTGCCTGGGCTACCCGGCCAGTCGCGAGGCTACCGAGCGCTCCCTGGCCCTCACGCTGCGCTGGGCCCGGCGCTCGCAGGCCGCGCACCGGGCGGCCGGCGCTCCCGGCGCCCTGTTCGGGATCGTGCAGGGAGGCGCCTGGGCGGACCTGCGCCGGCAGGCCGTCGAGGAGACGGTCGCCCTGGGCTTCGACGGCTACGCGATCGGCGGCCTGGCGGTGGGGGAGCCGAAGGCCCTGATGTACGAGCTGACCGCCGCGGTCGCCGAGCGGCTGCCCGCCGCGCAGCCGCGGTACCTGATGGGGGTCGGCAGGCCGGACGACCTGGTGGAGGCGGTGGCGCGGGGCGTGGACCTCTTCGATTGCGTGCTGCCCACCCGCAATGCCCGCAACGGCCAGTGCTTCACCGCCGACGGCCCGCTCGGCATCAAGCAGGCCCGGTACGCGCGGGACCCGCAGCCGCTGGACGCCGCCTGCCCCTGCTACACCTGCCGGACGTTCTCGCGCGCGTACCTGCGGCACCTCTTCGTCTCCGACGAGCTGCTGGCCTACCGCCTGCTCAGCCTGCACAACGTGCACTTCTTCCTCGGCCTCATGGCCGGCCTGCGCGCGGCCATCGCCGCCGGCGAGCTGGCGGCGTTCCAGGCTCGGTTTTTCGCGCGGTATCCTGTATCATCACCCGCTGTCCTCGAGACTGACTCCCGGATGGAGGCCTGAGGTCGCCCATGAGCATCGCGCACGCCGCCGATCTGGCGTTCGCCGCCGCCGGGCCGCCCGGCGGCGGGGGCGGAGGGACGGCCGCCCTGCTGACGCAGGTCCTCTTCTTCGCGGCGATCTTCGCCATCTTCTACTTCCTCCTGATCCGCCCCCAGCAGAAGCAGCGGCGCGAGCGCGAGCAGATGCTGGCCTCGCTGAAGAAGGGCGACCGGGTGGTCACGACGGGCGGGCTGCACGGGACGATCACCGGGCTCAACGAGCACACCGTGACCCTCCGGGTGGCCGACCAGGTGAAGCTGGAGTTCGACCGGACGGCCGTGGGCCGCATCGTGTCGCCCGGCGCGGCGGAGCGCGATGCCTAGGCGCCTGTGGGTCCGGATCGCCGTCGTCGTCCTCGCCGTGGCCGGCTCGCTGTTCTTCCTCTACCCGCCCGGCGAGACGGTCAACCTGGGCCTCGACCTGCAGGGCGGCATCCACCTGGTCCTGGGCGTGGAGACCGACAAGGCCCTCGCCGCCCAGACCGAGCGGGCGGCGGAGGACCTCAAGAACGCGCTGGAGCGCCGCGGGATCGGCGTCACGCGGCTCACCCGCGACGGCGTGGGCAGCCTCGTCGTGGAGCTGGCCAACCCCCAGCACTGGAACGACGCCCTGACGGTGGCGGCCGAGTTCGGCCGCTTCGAGCGGCGGGACGAGGCCCCGGCGGCCGGCCGCTTCCGCCTGGTGCTCGGCCAGAGCGAGGCCCAGCGCCTGGCGGACCTGGCCGTGCGCCAGGCGGTGGAGACCATCCGGAACCGGGTGGACCAGTTCGGTGTGGCCGAGCCGACGATCACCCGCCAGGGCCAGGATCGCATCCTGGTCCAGCTGCCCGGACTTCAGGATCCCGAGCGAGCCAAGCGCCTCATCGGCCGCACGGCCCTGCTCGAGTTCAAGCTCCTGGACGAGCGGACGCCGGTGGAGGACGCCCTGGCCGGCCGGCTGCCCGAGACCTCGGAGGTGCTCTACCAGATCACGGTGGACCCGCAGACGAAGCAGGAGCGGCGGGTGCCGTTCGTGGTGCAGAAGCGCACGCTGCTCACGGGCGCCGAGCTGAACAGCGCCGAGGTCCAGGCCGATCCCAACTCGCCGGGCAACTGGCAGGTGGGCATCGAGTTCAACCCCGTGGGCACGCGCGTCTTCGGCGAGGTCACCGAGGCCAACGTGGGCCGCCGGCTGGCCATCATCCTGGACGGCGTCATCCGCTCGGCGCCCCGCATCAACGAGCGCATCCCCGGCGGTCGGGCCGTCATCACCGGGCAGTTCACCGTCGAGGAGGC
Organism: Candidatus Rokuibacteriota bacterium; assembly: GCA_037446305.1. Taxonomy (GTDB): domain Bacteria; phylum Methylomirabilota; class Methylomirabilia; order Rokubacteriales; family CSP1-6; genus JBBIIW01. The sequence continues at coordinate 5,436 of JBBIIW010000101.1, read as the reverse complement.
CCGCGACCTGGCCATCGTGCTGCGGGCGGGCGCCCTGCCGGCGCCGGTCAGCATCCTGGAGGAGCGCACCGTCGGGCCCTCCCTGGGTCGCGACTCCATCCGGCAGGGCCTCATCGCCATCGGCGCCGCCTCGGTGGTGGTGTTCGTCTTCATGCTCGTCTACTACCGGCTCTCGGGGCTGATCGCCGACGTGGCGCTGATCCTGAACCTCCTGATCCTGCTGGCGGCCATGGCCGCCTTCGGGGCCACGCTGACCCTGCCCGGGCTGGCCGGCATCGCCCTGACGATCGGCATGGCCGTGGACACCAACGTCCTGATCTTCGAGCGCATCCGGGAGGAGCTGCGAGTGGGCAAGACCCCGCGGGCGGCCATCGACGCCGGCTTCGCCCGGGCTTTCCGGGCCATCATCGACACCCACATCACGGTGCTGGTCACCGCGGCCATCCTCTACAACTTCGGCACCGGGCCGGTGCGGGGCTTCGCGGTGTCGCTCTTCGTGGGGCTGGCGGCCAGCCTCTTCACGGCCGTGTTCTTCACCCGGCTGCTCTTCGACCTCATCTACATGGGCCGGCGGAAGCTGACGGCCATCTCCATATGATCCAGCTCTTCCGCAGCCCGAGCTTCGACTTCATCGGCCGGCGCCGGTGGGCCTACCTGGCGTCGGTCCTCTTCATCGCGATCGGCCTGGCCTCGCTCGTCGCCAAGGGCGGCCTGCGCTACGACATCGACTTCGCCGGCGGCACCGTGGTGCAGGTCCGGTTCGAGCAGCCTCCGGGGGTGGAGCGGGTCCGGGCGGCGCTGGCGCGGGACGACATGGGCCAGGCCATCATCCAGGAGTTCGGCGAGCCGCGGGAGGTCCTCATCCGGCTGCCGCTCACCGATACCCCCGCCGAGGAGGTGACCCACCGCGTCCAGGAGGCCCTGGGCGCCGGGAGCGGCCTGGGCGCCTTCGAAATCCGCCGCGTGGAGTTCGTGGGACCCCAGGTGGGGCGCGACCTCCAGCTGCAGGCCGTCTACGCGGTCCTGGCCGGTCTGGTGGGCATCCTCATCTATGTGGCCGTCCGCTTCGACCTCAAGGGCGGCGTGGCCGCGATCGTGGCCGTCTTCCACGACGTCCTGGTCTCCGTGGGCGCGCTGTCGCTCACCGACCGGGAGTTCTCCCTGCCGGTCCTGGCCGCGATCCTGACCATCATCGGCTACTCGGTGAACGACACGATCGTGGCCTACGACCGGGTGCGGGAGAACCGCGGCCGGCTGGGCCAGGGCAAGGGCATGCCCTTCCCCCAGCAGATCAACCTGGCCATCAACCAGACGCTCTCCCGCACGGTGCTGACGGCCCTCACCACGTTCTTCGCGGCCGCCGTCCTGCTGTTCTTCGGCGGCAAGGTGCTGGAGGACTTCGCCTTCGCCCTGGTGGTGGGGGTCGTCACCGGCACCTACTCCACCATCTACGTGGCCGGGGGCCTGATCGTGGACTGGACGCGCTACGTGGAGGGGCGGGTCCAGGGCGCGAAGAAAGCAGTGGCCAAAGCCGGTTCACGCCCGTAAAATCGAATGTTTAATCGGAGGTGTTGCGGGCGTGACGCGACTGGAGGCGCTGCTGGAGGAGATTCCCAAGTATCAGCCGGCGGCTGATCTCGATCTCCTGACGCGCGCCTACCGCTTCTCGGAAGCCTCCCACCGCGGCCAGCAGCGGGCCTCCGGCGAGCCCTACCTCTCGCACCCCCTGGAGGTCGCCAACCTCCTGGTGGACTTCAAGATGGACGTCGTCACGGTGACGGCCGGGCTCCTGCACGACGTGCTGGAGGACACCGGGGCCACCAAGGACGACCTGGAGCGGGAGTTCGGCCGGGAGATCGCCGACCTGGTGGACGGGGTCACGAAGATCGGCAAGCTGGCCTTCTCCTCGCGGGAGGAGCGGCAGGCCGAGAACTTCCGCAAGATGCTGGTGGCCATGGCCCGCGACCTGCGGGTGCTGATGATCAAGCTGGCCGACCGGCTGCACAACATGCGCACCCTCCACTACCTGGCGCCCGACAAGGCCCGCAAGATCGCCCAGGAGACGCTCGACATCTACGCCCCGCTGGCGCACCGGCTGGGCATGGCCAAGGTCAAGGCGGAGCTGGAGGACCTGGCCCTGCGCACGCTGCACCCCGAGGACTACGTGGCCCTGCAGAAGCGGGTGGCCAAGCGGCGCCTGGAGCGCGAGGCCGAGATCAACCAGGTCATCGCCATCATCGACCGCAAGCTCTCCGAGGTCGGCATCGAGGCCCAGATCCGCGGCCGCCCCAAGCACTTCTACTCGATCTGGAAGAAGATGCACGACCAGGGGCGGGAGTTCGACGAGATCTACGACCTGACGGCGGTGCGGGTCATCACCGGCACGGTGCGCGACTGCTACGGGGCCCTGGGCGTCATCCACTCCCTCTGGAAGCCCGTCCCCGGCCGGTTCAAGGACTTCATCGCCATGCCCAAGGTCAACATGTACCAGTCGCTCCACACGACGGTCATCGGCCCCAAGGGCGATCCGGTGGAGATCCAGATCCGGACCCGGGAGATGCACAAGATCGCCGAGGAGGGCATCGCCGCCCACTGGCTGTACAAGGAGCGCAGGACCGGCAAGGACAAGCTGGACGACTCGCTGCTCTGGCTGCGCCAGCTCCTGGAGACCCAGCAGGAGCTGAAGGACCCCCGCGAGTTCCTGGACACGGTGCGGGTGGACCTCTTCCCCGACGAGGTGTACGTCTTCACGCCCCGGGGCGACGTCAAGGCGCTGCCCGACGGCGCCACCCCCATCGACTTCGCCTACGCCGTGCACACGAAGGTCGGCGAGCACTGCGTGGGGGCCAAGGTCAACGGCAAGCTGGTCTCCCTGCGCACCCCGCTCAAGCAGGGCGACATCGTGGAGATCATCACCTCGCCCAACGCGCATCCCAGCCGGGACTGGCTGCAGATCGTCCGCTCCAGCCGGGCCCGCCAGAAGATCAACCAGTGGCTGAAGGTCGAGGAGCGGGCGCGGTCGATCGCGCTGGGCCGGGAGCTGTTCGAGCGCGAGGCCCGGAAGTACCGGCTCAACGCGGCCGCGCTGCTGGGCGGCGAGGAGGCCCGGAAGGTGGCCGCCGACCTGGGCTACCCGGGCGTGGACGACCTGCTGGCCGCCATCGGCTACGGCAAGTCGAGCGTGCACCAGATCCTGGGCAAGCTGGCGCCGGGCGCCCTCCTGGACGGCGACGGGGCCGAGAAGCCCAGGCCCGCCGGCCCCCGTCCCAAGGGCGAGCAGGGCGTCCGCATCCGGGGCGTGGACGACCTGCTGGTGCGCTTCGCCCGCTGCTGCAACCCCCTGCCGGGCGACCAGATCGTGGGCTTCATCACCCGGGGCCGGGGCCTCACCGTGCACACCCGCGACTGCCTGACGGTGGCCAAGAGCGTGCTGGACCGCGAGCGCCTGATCAACGTGGAGTGGGACGTCGAGGAGCGGGCCACCCGTCCCGTCCGCATCGCGGTCTACATCGGCCGCGACCGGCCGGGGCTGCTGAGCGAGATCACCGGGGCCATCTCCTCCCACAAGGGCAACATCACGAAGGCCGAGGTGACGGTGACCGACGACCGGCGGGGCATCAACAACTTCGTGGTCGAGGTGGCCGACCTGGAGCAGCTGCAGGGGATCATGGCCGCCATCCGCGAGGTGCCCGACGTGATCAACGTCGAGCGGGTGCGCGGCCTGTAGCGCGGCGCCGCCGGGCCCGCCGGCGCCGCGCCGGCTGCCCCCGATCTACGGCCGGATGTTCTGGTTGAGACGGAAGAGGTTCGTGGGGTCGTACACCCGCTTGAGCGCCCGCAGCCGCTCGTACTTGACCTCGCCATAGGCGGCCCGCACGCGGTCCGGGCCTTCCTCGCCCAGGAAGTTCACGTACACGCGGCCCGTCGAGTAGGGGCGGATCGCCTCCCAGAAGTCGCGCGTCCACGCCATGCACGCCGGCGCCCGGCCGGGCTCCGACCACACGGCGTCGATGTTCACCGCGTGCCCGGCGCGCCGGTCCTCGAACGCCGAGGCCTCGGGGTCCTGTCGGGCCACCGCACCGCCCAGATGGAAGATGATCGTGTAGGACTCCGGGGTGGCCGCCCGCCAGGCGTGCCGGGCCAGCGTCTCGATCAGCGGGTCGGTGAGCGCCGCCACGTACTCCGACTTCCAGTAGTACCCGAGCCCGTGCGGCACCCGCGGGTCGAGCAGCGCCTGGTGGGCGACGTACGGCGTGGGGCCGATCGTGTCGGCCAGCGGCGAGCCCAGCCGGCGCAGCGGCGCCATCGCGCGCTGGCCGTCCTCCACGGAGCCGGCGTAGCAGGCGCCGATGATCACCACCGGCTGCCCATGGACCGAGGGGGGAAGGAACGGGGCCGGCGGGGCCGTGGTGAGGATGACGATGGTCATCAGCTCGTCGGGCGCCGCCGCCGCGCACTCCCGGTACGCGGCGAGCACCTCGCGCGCCCTCGCGGCCGGGTGGAGGATGACGCCGGCCAGGACCATGGGGCCGACCGGGTGCAGGCGGTACTCGAACGACGTCACCACGCCGAAGTTGCCGCCGCCGCCGCGGGGCCCCAGAAGAGGTCGGCGTGCTCGTCCGGGCTGGCGCGCAGGAACTCGCCGTCGGCGGTGACCACGTCGGCCGAGAGCAGGTTGTCGATGGTGAGCCCGAACCGGCGCCCGAGCCAGCCCAGGCCCCCGCCGAGGGTGAGCCCCGCGATCCCGGTGTGCGTCACGATCCCGCCCGGGGTGGCGAGGCCGAAGGCCTGGGTCTCCCGGTCGACCTCGCCCCAGAGCAGCCCCGGCTGCGCGCGCGCGGTCCGGGCGACCGGATCGACCCGGAGCCCCTTCATCGCCGACAGATCGATGACGATCCCGCCGTCGCAGGTCGCGGTGCCGGCCACGTTGTGCCCGCCGCCCCGCACAGCCACCAGCAGGTCGCGCTCGCGCGCGAAGCGCAGGGCGGCCCGGAGGTCGGCGACGCCGGTGCAGCGCGCGACCAGCGCGGGGCGCCGGTCGATGGCGCCGTTCCAGACCCGGCGGGCAGCCTCGTACCGCGGGTCGCCGGGACGCAGCAGCTCGCCGCGGAACTCTCGCGCCAGAGCGGCATCGTCCAGCGCAGGGACGTCGCGACGGTCGGCCTCGAGGTGACGTGAAGCAGCCATGGCGCACCTGGTATGACGTTACGAGTGAGGGGCACTCGCAAGCGTCGGGGTAATTCCTCTCGTCGGAGTGACGAGAGTACGGTTAAGGTGTCTCCGGATTCGGGACGGGGACGACGACTGATCCTCGATTTCGCAGGGGTGCCATTGGATTGTGAAAATCAGCTGTGCAACGAACCGGCCGCGACGTCGCGCAGGATGCGCGAGGAGCGGCGTCCGGCGGGTGTGGACAGCAAAACGGCCTCGATGAGG
>JBBIIW010000100.1:0-8370 GCA_037446305.1 Candidatus Rokuibacteriota bacterium | reverse complement strand
GCCCCGAGCGCCGCCACCGCCGGCTGGCGGTGGGCGGCCACGGGATAGTGGACGCCGGTCTGGATGCCGCGGGCGCCGAGGAACGCGGCCAGCTCCGCCCGCCGGGGCGTGGCGATCACGTAGAGGTGGTAGACGTGCCGGCCGTGCTCGCGCTCGGCGGGCAGCTCGACCGGCAGGCCGGCCAGCCCGGCCGCGTAGCGGGCGGCCAGCGCGCGGCGGTGCTCGTTCATGGCCGGCAGCCGCCGCAGCAGCACGCGCAGCGCCGCCGCCTGCAGCTCGTTGAACCGGAGATTGAAGCCCACCTCGGCGTGGAGGTCCCGGTCGAGCCGGCCGTGGTCCCGCAGGCGGCGGCAGCGGGCGGCGATCGCTTCGTCGCTGGTCAGCACGCACCCGCCGTCGCCCAGCCCCGGCAGGTTCTTGGAGGGATAGAACGAGAGCGCGGCGGCCCGCCCGACGGCGCCCACCCGGCGTCCGGCCCAGGTCGCGCCGTGCGCCTGGGCGCAGTCCTCCAGCATCCACAGGTCGTGCCGGGCCGCCACGTCCTGCACCGCGGCGAGGTCCGCGGGCTGGCCGTACAGGTGCACCGGCAGGAGGCCCACGGTGCGCGGCGTGATCCGGGCCGCGGCGTCCTTGGCGTCCAGCGTGTAGCAGTCGTCCACGTCGACGAAGACCGGCGTGGCGCCGGCCGCGCAGACAGCCTCCACGGTGGGAAAGGCGGTGTGCGCCGGGACCAGCACCTCGTCGCCGGCGCGGACCCCCAGCGCGCGCAGGGCCAGCCACAGCGCGGCCGTCCCCGAGGCCGTCAGCACGGCGTGCTCGACGCCGGCGTCGGCGGCCAGCTCCGCCTCCAGGGCCCGGCACTGGGGGCCCAGGATGTAGTGCCGGCTGTCGATGGCGGCGAGCACGGCCTGCTTGATCTCGTCGTCGACGGGGGGCCGCGACAGCGGGATCAGGAGGCGTCCCCCTCCAGTCGGCCGTAGCGGCCGCGGTAGTACAGCAGGGGCCGGCCGCCGCGCACCCGGCCCCCCTCCACCCGCCCGATGAAGATGGTGTGGTCACCGGCGACGTGCTCGCCCACCGTCACACACTCCAGGTGGGCCAGCGAGTGCTCCAGCACCGGCACGCCGAGGGCGGAGCGCCGGAAGGCGAGGCCCTCGAACTTGTCCCCGCTGGTGACGGCGAACCGGCGGGAGAGCGCCTCGTCCTCGACGCGCAGGATGTTGACCGCGAAGCGACCGCTGCCGCGCAGCGCCGGGTAGGTCTGCGCCTTGTGGTCCACGCAGATCAGGACCAGGGGAGGGTCGAGCGACAGCGAGCAGAAGGCGCTGACCGTCAGCCCGCTCGGACGGTCGTCGGCGTCGCAGGTGGTGACGACGGTGACCCCGGTGGCGAAGTGTCCCAGAAGACGGCGAAATTCGTCGGGAGGGATCACCGTCCCTTCATAGCAGGTCGCCCCGGCCAATGCAACATTGCCGGGCGGGTTCACGCGAGGGCGGACCCGGGCAGGCCCGCCCTCGCTGCGGGGGAGGGCATGGCGAACGGCGACGCTTCGAGAGGTCGCCGCCCTGCCCCTCACGCAAGCCCTGTTCCACGCCGGAAAGCCCCGACAATCAGCGGTGTCGCGCCGCGACCGCCGGCGGATCGTCGGTGCGCATCCACCCGGAATGGGCACCGGCCTGCCCATTGCGTGCCTGCCTCCCTCGGGTATAGTGGCGTCAGATGGTCACCCCGAGCGCGATCCTGGACGCCCTGCGCGGCATCAAGGACCCCGACAGCCAGAAGGATATCGTCAGCCTCGGGCTGGTCCGCGACCTGGACGTCAAGGACGGCGCGGTCTCCCTGACGCTGGCCTTCACCGGCCAGACCCCGGCCACCCGCGCCTCGCTGCACAGCCAGGCCACGCGGGCGGTGGGGCAGGTGCCCGGCGTGTCCCGGGTGCAGGTGCGGATGGGGAGCGCGGCGGGAGCCCGCCCGGCGGCGCCCGGCCACGGCCACCCCCACGCCCCCGGCCAGCCGGCTGCCGGGGCCGCGCCCGCGCTGATCCCGGACGTCAGGCACACGGTCGCGGTCTCCTCCGGCAAGGGCGGTGTCGGCAAGTCCACCGTCGCCGTGAACCTGGCCGTCGCCCTCCGGGGCGCGGGCGCCCGGGTCGGCATCGTGGACGCCGACGTGTACGGCCCTGACATCCCGCTGATGCTGGGCAGCCGGGACCGGCCCGGGATGGCCGAGAACAAGATCATCCCCGTCGAGGCCCAGGGGCTCAAGATGATGTCGCTGGGGCTGCTCGTCAACGAGCGCGAGCCGCTCGTCTGGCGGGGTCCGATGATCCACTCGTTCATCCAGCAGATGCTGCGCGACGTGCGGTGGGGCCCGCTCGACTACCTGGTCTTCGACATGCCGCCCGGCACCGGCGACGCCCAGCTCTCGCTCTCGCAGGTCATCCCCCTCAGCGGCGTGGTGATGGTGACCACGCCGCAGGACGTCGCGCTGCTCGACGTGCGCAAGGCGATCGGCATGTTCCAGCGGCTCAACGTCCCCGTGCTGGGCGTGGTCGAGAACATGAGCGGCTTCGTGTGCCCGCACTGCGGCGAGCGGACGCCGATCTTCGGCGACGCCGGCGGGCAGCGCATCGCCGACGAGTACGGCGTGCCGCTGCTGGCCCGCATCCCCCTGGACCCCGAGACCCGCGTGGGCGGCGACGCGGGGGCGCCGATCACCGTGCGGCGGCCGGACTCGGCGCCGGCCGCGGCCTTCCGCGCGCTGGCGGCCGCCGTGGCCCGGCGCCTGGAGGAGCTGGCTCCGCTCCGGTCCCTGCCCAGCATCGGCTGAGGGCGTGGAGTCGTCCGCGCCCCTCGTCGTGCCGATCTTCCCGCTGCCCGACGTGACGCTGTTCCCGCAGACCTTCCTGCCCCTGCACGTGTTCGAGGCCCGCTACCGGGCCATGGTGATCGACGCCCTGGCCCGGGACCGGCGGCTGGCCGTGGCCCGGCTCGAGCCCGGCTACGAGCGGAGCTACGCCGGCAAGCCGGCGGTGCGGCCGGTGGCCGGGCTGGGGGAGATCGTCAGCTGCGAGCGCCTGCCCACGGGCCGCTACAACATCCTGCTGCGCGGCACGGGCCGCATCCGGATCGAGCGGGAGCTGCCGACGGACACGCTCTACCGGCTGGTCCGGGCCGCGCGCCTGGCCGACGAGCCGCCGGCCGGGGACGTGAGCGACCTGGTGACGCGGATCCGCGCGGCGTGCGGACGCCTGCTGGACGCCCTGGACCGGCCGCGGGACCTGCTCGGCGCCGTCCTGGCGCCGGAGCAGCCGCCGTCGGTGGTGGCCGACCGGGCCGCCGCGGGCTTCATCGCCGACCCGGTGCTCCGGCAGGAGCTGCTGGAGACCCCGAGCGTCCAGCGGCGGCTCGCCCGCGTCTGTGCGGTGCTCGAGGCCCTGGTGGACAAGCGGCGATGACGCGGCTGCCGGCCTTCCTGCTCGCCGTCCTGCTGGTCGCGGCCACCGCCGAGGCCCGGCCCTGGTCGTGGCTGGGGGTGCGCATCCGCGATCTCTCGGAGCAGGAGATGGACGAGATCTCGGCCCGCCACGGCATCCGGGAGGGCTTCGGGGTCGTGATCGTCGAGGTGCTGGAGGACACGCCGGCGGCGCGGGCCGGGCTGCGATCGGGCGACGTGGTGGTGGCCGTCGGCGGCCGGCCCGTCACCGAGACCCGCCTGCTGCAGCGTCTCATCGCCGCCGCCCCGGTGGACGCCGAGACCCGCATCACCGTCCTGCGCCGGGAGGGACGGCGCGACCTGCCGGTGCGGCTGGCGGCCATGCCCCGTGACGTGGTCGGCGACCGGGTGGCGGCCGAGTTCGGCTTCGCGCTGCGGGAGGTGGGGCGGCAGGCGGACGCCGCCGCCGGCCCCACCGCGCCCACCGTCGGGGTGGTGCTCGAGGACAGCCCGGCCTCCCGGGCCGGGCTGGAGCCGGGCGACGTCCTGGTGGCGGTCGGCTCGCGCGCGGTGGTCTCCCGGGAGGCGGCGCGCGAGGCCCTGGCCGACGCCAGCCTGGACGGACCGCTCCGGCTGACCGTGCGGCGGGGAGAGCGCCAGCTCACGCTGACCGTCCCGGTTCCCTGAGCGGGCGTGCTCGCCAGGCCCCATCCAGGCTTGACAGATTCGCGTCGTACCGCGTAACGTCTGGCCCGTGGTAGGACCATCCGGCCCCGCGGGACCCGTCCTCGATCGTCGGTCGACGCTCGGTGTCCCGGCCTGAGGTGGCTGCGGCCGCCGGCCCCCCGTTCTCGCCGCCGGACGCGCATCCCCGACCGCCGGTTGACCCGGAACTCTCACGTGGGAGCGTTCGTTCCGTACGCAGTCAGGAAAGGAGTGACGGTATGGCTGACACGGCGAAGCAGGTGAGCGAGAGCAGGGCACCCCAGGCCGCCCGCCGCAGCTTCCTCAAGGTCGCGGCTACCGCCGGCGCCGCCGGCGCCGCCACCCTGGCCTTGCCGCAGGTGTCGCGGGCCCAGACCACCGTCCTCAGGATGCAGGGCTCGTGGGGCAAGGCGGACGTCTTCAACGAGTTCGCCGAGGACTACGTCAAGCGCGTCAACGAGATGGCGGGGGGGCGCCTGCGCATCGACTACCTGGTCGGGGGGTCCGTGGTCCATCCCTTCCAGGTGTTCGACGCCGTCCACGGCGGGCAGATCGACGCCGCCCACACCGTGACCGTGTACTGGTACGGCAAGCACAAGGCGGCCTCGCTGTTCGGCACCGGTCCCGTCTTCGGCTTCAACGCCAACGAGGGCCTGGGCTGGATCCACCACGGCGGCGGGCGCGAGCTGTTCGAGGAGCTGCAGACGAAGATCATGAAGGTGGACATCATCAGCTTCTTCGCGATGCCCATGCCGACCCAGCCGCTGGGCTGGTTCAAGAAGCCGATCCGCAGCGCCGCGGACCTGAAGGGGCTGAAGTACCGGACGGTCGGCCTGGCCGCCGACCTGTTCCAGATCATGGGCGCCTCGGTCGCCCAGCTCCCCGGCGGCGAGATCGTGCCGGCCATGGAGCGCGGCGTGATCGACGCCTTCGAGTTCAACAACCCGACCTCCGACCGCCGCTTCGGGGCCCAGGACGTGGCCAAGAACTACATGATGGGCAGCTTCCACCAGGCCACCGAGTACTTCGAGATCATGTTCAAGCGGAGCAAGTTCAACGCGCTGCCCAAGGAGCACCAGGCCATCCTGCAGTACGCGGCGGAGGCGGCCTCCTCGGCCAACGAGTGGAAGGGCATGGACTACTACTCGAAGGACCTGCAGGAGCTGATCACCAAGGACAAGGTCAACGTGATCCGGACCCCCCGGGATGTCTTCGAGGCCCAGATCAAGGCCTGGGATCGGCTGATCGAGATCCTGGGCAACGATCCGTTCATGAAGAAGGTCATGGAGTCCCAGAAGGCGTGGGTCAAGCGGGTGGTGTTCTACAACATGTTCAACGCCGCCGACTACCGGCTGGCCTACGAGCACCACTTCGGCAAGCTGAATCTGTAGCGCGCCTGGACATGCGACGACTGCCGGAGGCCGGGCGGCGTGGCGCCACGCCGCCCGGCCTGGCGTGAGGGGGCCGGGCGTGCGGAGCTTTCTCCTGTTCATCGACTCGCTCAGCACCTGGGTCGGCAAGGCCTTCGCCTGGCTGATCCTGGTCCTCACCCTGGGCGTGAGCTACGAGGTCTTCGTCCGCTACGTCCTGCGGGCCCCGACCACCTGGGCCTTCGACTTCAGCTACATCACCTACGGCGCGCTGTTCCTGATGGCGGGGGCCTACACGCTCTCCCGCAACGGGCACGTCCGGGGCGACGTCCTGTACCGGTTCTGGCCGCCGCGGGTGCAGGCCGCCATGGACCTGGCGCTGTACATCCTCTTCTTCCTCCCCGGGGTGCTGGCCTTCATCTACTCGGGCTGGACCTACGCGGCGGCCTCGGTGCGGTTCCGCGAGGTGAGCATCTTCAGCCCGGCCGGGGTCCCGGTGTTCCCGCTCAAGGCCCTGATCCCCGTCACCGGGATCCTCCTGCTCGTGCAGGGCATCGCCGAGATGATCCGCTGCATCCTCTGCCTGCGGACCGGGACGTGGCCGCAGCGGCTGCACGACGTGGAGGAGACGGAAGCGCGCCTGGTCCGGCAGCGCCAGCAGGCCGCCGCGGGGGGCGAGCAGCCGCCGCCGGCGCACGAGGCTACCGGCGTATGACCGATCCCCAGGTCGGCATGCTGATGCTGGGGCTGTTCATCTTCATCATCATGCTCGGCTTCCCGATCGCCTTCACCCTCATCGCCATGGGGGTGGGCTTCGGCTTCTACGCCTACTACATTCCCGGCCAGGACTTCTTCGACAACCGCATCTTCACGCTGCTGGTCCAGAAGGCCTTCGAGGTGAGTTCCAGCGACGTGCTGACGGCGGTGCCCCTGTTCCTGTTCATGGGCTACGTCGTCGAGCGGGCGAACATCCTCGACCGGCTGTTCCGGTCCATCCAGATCGCGGCCAAGAACGTCCCCGGCTCGCTGGCCGTGGCCACGCTCGTGACCTGCGCCCTGTTCGCGACGGCCACCGGGATCGTGGGCGCCGTCGTCACCCTGATGGGGCTGCTGGCCTTTCCAGCCATGCTGCGGGCGGGCTACGACGTGCGGCTGTCGGCGGGGGTGGTATGCGCGGGCGGCTGCCTGGGCATCCTGATCCCGCCCAGCATCCTGCTCATCGTCTATGCGGCCACCGCCGGCATCTCGGCGGTGAAGCTCTACGCGGCGGCCATGATCCCGGGCTTCATGCTGGCCAGCTTCTACGTCCTCTACGTGATCGGGCGCGCCATGGCCAACCCGGCCCTGTGCCCGAAGCTGCCGGAGGAGGAGACCGACGTCCCGCTGGGCCGGGTCCTGCTGGCGCTGCTGACGTCCTTCTTTCCCCTGGCCCTGCTCATCGGCGCCGTCCTGGGGGCGATCCTGTTCGGGCTGGCCACGCCGTCGGAGGCCGCCGGGGCGGGCGCCCTGGCCAGCCTCATCCTGGCCGCCGCCTACGGGGCGCTGAACTTCCAGATGCTCAAGGAGTCGGTGTTCCTGTGCGCGCGGGCCACGGCCATGGTGTGCTACCTGTTCATCGGGTCGTGGACGTTCGCCTCGGTGTTCGCCCTGCTCGGCGGCCAGGGGGTGGTGGAGCGGTTCTTCCTGGCCCTGGACCTGTCGCCGACCATGTTCCTGATCCTCACCCAGTTCATCATCTTCCTGCTCGGCTGGCCGCTGGAGTGGACGGAGATCATCATCATCTTCGTGCCGATCTTCCTGCCCCTGCTCGAGACCTTCAAGGTGGACCCGATCTTCTTCGGCATCCTGGTGGCGCTCAACACCCAGACGGCCTTCAACACGCCGCCGGTGGCCATGGCCGCCTTCTACCTCAAGGGCGTGGCGCCGGGCCACGTCGAGCTGGCCGACATCTTCAAGGGCGCCCTGCCCTTCGTGTTCATGGTGTTCCTGACCATGGCCCTCATCTACGTGTTCCCCGGGCTCGCCCTCTGGCTGCCCGACTACCTCTACACGCCGCGATGACGGCCGGCGCCCGCCCCGTCGGTGCGCCGGCCCCGGAGCGGCCCTGCGCGCTGCCGCTGGCGCAGGCGGCGGCCGACATCCGCGAGGGCCGGATGTCGGCGGTCGAGCTGGTGGAGGACTGCCTGCAGCGCATCGACGAGACCGAGCCGACCGTGCAGGCCTGGGCCTTCCTCGATCGCGATCACGCCCGGCAGCAGGCGGAGGCCGCCGATCTCCGCCGCCGGGAGGGCCGGCCCGTGGGGCCGCTGCACGGCGTGCCGGTGGGCGTCAAGGACATCTTCGACACCGGCGACATGCCGACCGAGCTGGGCTCGCCGCTGTGGGCCGGGCGCACCCCGCGGCGCGATGCCGCCGCGGTGGCGCGCCTGCGGGCGGCCGGGGCCGTGATCCTCGGCAAGACCGTCACCACCGAGTACGCGTACTACCACCCGGGCAAGACCCGGAACCCCCACGATCCTGCGCGCACGCCGGGCGGGTCGTCCAGCGGGTCGGCGGCGGCGGTGGCGGCCTGCATGGTGCCGGGGGCGATCGGCTCGCAGACGAACGGCTCGGTGATCCGGCCGGCGGCCTTCTGCGGCGTGGTGGGCTTCAAGCCGACCCATGGCCTGATCCCGCGCACGGGCGCCCTGCTCCTGTCCCGGACCCTGGATCACGTGGGCGTCTTCGCCCGGACCGTGGAGGACGCGGCGCTGCTGGCGGAGGTGCTGGCCGGCTTCGACGAGGAGGACCCGGACACCCGCCCGCGGGCCCGCCCCCCCCTGGCGGCCGTGGCCGCCTCCGAGCCGCCGCTGCCCCCGCG
>JBBIIW010000099.1:0-8505 GCA_037446305.1 Candidatus Rokuibacteriota bacterium | reverse complement strand
AAGCTGGCCGCGCGGCTCGACCGCGTCCTGGCCGTCACCGCCGCCCTGGTGCGCGCGCTGCCCGACGACCAGCTCGGCTACACGCCGCCGGAGCGCGCGCGCACGCTGGGAGATCTGGCCTGGCACGTCTTCCGCCTGAGCCTGGCCTTCGTGGAGGCCATGGAGCGCAACGAGCTGCCGGAGTCCTGGCTGGGGGAGGGGCTGCCGGGCGGCGTGACGACCGCCGGCGGCATCGCCGACTTCGGCCAGTCGGTGCGGGCCCGGCTGGCCGGCTGGATGCAGACCGCCCGGCCGGAGGCGTGGACGCGCGTCGTGCCCGTGTACTACGGCCCGCAGTCGGGCCACCAGCTGCTCGAGCGCACCGCCTGGCACGCCGCCCAGCACCTGCGGCAGCTCTACGAGCTGGCCGGGCGGCTGGGCGTCAGCCCGCCCGAGCCCCTCCCGGTGGAGACGTTCGCGGGATTGCCGCTGCCGGACGCGCTCTGGTGAGGTTCGGCCGGCCGGGGTCCGGCTAGCGCCGCCCGGCGACGCGCTCGAGCTCCGCGAGGACGTCCGCCGTCGAGGCGATGCGGGCGAAGTAGCGGGACAGGGCCGCCAGACTCGCGACGTGGAACTCCTCGCGCCAGGCTGCGCACGCGTCCTCGACCACCGTCACCTCGAGGCCGAGCTCGGCGGCATGGCGCGCCGAGCTCTCGACACAGGCGTCGGTGAGCACGCCGGTCACGACCAGGCTCCGGATGCTGCGGGCGGCCAGCTCGCCGGCCAGACCGGTGGAGGCGAAGGCATCCATGGACGTCTTGGTCAGCACGCGATCGTCGGGCTGCGGCGCCAGCTCGGGCACGACGTCCGTCGCCGGGTGCGAGCGCGGCAAGATGACCGAGGCGCCGGTTCGCGCGCGGCGCTGGCCGTCCCGGTACCGGATCGTCGACGTCGCGACGTCGCCGCCGTCGCCGGTCAGGCTGGCGAACGCGGTGAAGTAGACAGGGCGGCCGTGCCGTCGGAAGGCGGCGGTCAGTCGCCGCAGGTTCGGGATCACCCGCTCGCGGACGCGCTCGACCAGATAGGCCGTGTAGCCAGGGGCGCCGGCCTCGATGGCGCGGATGAGGCCGGCGTCGGCAGCCACGCCGCAGGGCTGCATGTCGATGACCAGCAGCGCGAGGTCCGGCGTCAGGGGGAAGTCGAAGCCCGGGAAGACCGCGGCATCCATCGTCAGGCCACCCCCCGGGACAGGGTCCGGACCAGTCGCGGATCCAGCAGGCGCTGCAACCGATCCCCGAGGACCATGAAGCCCAGCACCGCGACCAGGATCGCACATCCCGGAGCGATGGCGAGCCACGGCGCGTGCTCGATGTACGGGTAGCCCGTTCGCAGCATGGCTCCCCACGATGGGGTCGGCGGCTGCACCCCGACGCCGAGGAACGAGAGACTCGCCTCCCACATGATCACGAACCCCGCATTGACCGTGGCCAGCACGACCACCGTCGGCAGCACGTTCGGCAGGAGGTGCCGGATCAGGATGCGAGTCTCGCCGGCGCCGAGCGCCCGCGCGGCGCCGACGAACTCCCGCTCGGCCAGGCTGAGGACCTGGGCCCGGACGAGGCGGGCGAAGTGGGGAATGTACACGAGCCCGATCGCGATGCCGGCGTTGCCCGGTCCCGGCCCCAGCGCGGCGGCCACGGCCAGGGCCAGGACCAGGCTCGGCACGGTCAGGAGCGCGTCCATGAGCCGCATCAGGGCCGCGTCCAGCCAGTCGCGGCGCACGCCGGTCACCAGGCCCACCCCGGTGCCGGCTACCAGCGAGATGGCGATGGCCAGCCCGGCCACGCCGAGCGAGACCCGGGCGCCGTGGATCAGCCGGCTCAGCACGTCCCGCCCGAACTCATCGCCGCCCAGCAGGTGCGTCCGGGAAGGCGGGGCCAGCGCCGCCTCCAGGCGCTGCGTCACCGGGCTGTGCGGCGCCAGCGCGGGGGCGAAGATGGCGACGGCGACCAGCCCCAGCACCAGGAGGGCCCCCGGGCTGGCGACCACGCGGCGCCCGAGGCTCACAGCCGCCGGATACGTGGATCGGCCACGAGGTGGAGGACGTCCACGATCAGGTTGGCGAGGAGCACCCAGACGGCCATGACCAGCACCACGCCCTGGACGGTGAGGAAATCGCGGGCGAGCACGGAGTCCACCGCCAGACGGCCGATCCCCGGGATGGCGAAGATGGTCTCGGTGATGACCATGCCCCCCATGAGCCGTCCGACCTGGAGGCCGATGATGGCCAGGATCGGCACCAGCGCGTTGCGCAGGACGTGACGCAGGAACACCGCAACCTCGGGAAGCCCTTTCGCCCGGGCCGTCACGATGTACATCTCACCGCCCACCTCGACAACGCTGGCCCGCACGGTTCTCGCGATGACCGCGCCCATGGTCGCCGCCACGGTGGTGGCCGGAAGGACCATGGCACGCAGATTGGCGACCAGGCCTTCGCGCGGGGGGACGTAGCCGGAGGGCGGCAGCAGGCCGAGGTGGAGTGACAGGCCGAGAACGAGGAGGATGCCCAGCCAGAACGTCGGCACCGCCACGCCCAGGGTGCAGACGGCGAGCGACAGCCGATCCAGCCATGACCCGGGGCGCCAGGCGGCGGCCAGCCCCAGGATCCCTCCACCGGCGATGGCCAGGGCCATGCCGAGCCCCGCCAGCTCGAGGGTCGGCGGGAGCCGCTCGCCGATGGCCCGGACGACGGGCTGCTGCGTTCGCGGCGAGCGTCCGAGATCCCCCTGCAGGGCCCGGGTGAGCCACGCCAGGTACTGGACCGGAACCGGCTGATCGGTGCCGAGCTCGCGGGCCAGGGCCTGCCGTTCCTCGGGGCTTGCCTCGGGGCCGAGGATGACGAGGACCGGGTCCCCGGGCAGGAGCAGCAGCAAGGAGAAGACGAGGCCGGACACGAGCAGGAGCGTGGGGACCGTGAGCGCGATGCGGCCGACGATGCTCGCTCCCACGGCCCCCGCCGCTGCTACGGCTCCAGCCAGGCACCCCGGATCCTGAGGCGTCCGTCAGCCGAGAGCGGGACGCCGCGGACGTTCCGGGACATGGCGGCCGTGACGTCGGGGTGGTAGAGCCACAGGTCGGCCGCATCGTCGACGATCAGGTCGACGGCGTCGCGGTAGAGCGTGCGGCGCTCATCCTGGCCGTCGGCCGCGCGCGCCCGATCCAGGAGCTCGTCCACCCTGGCGTTCCGGTAGCGGTCCTTGTTGAACAGCCCCGCGCTGTGATAGAGCGGGTGCAGGACCAGGTCCGGATCCGGGTTCAGGCCGATCCAGATCGTGCTCGACGCCTGGTACGTCCGGGCGACCACCTGCTGCAGGACCTTGACCGTCTCGGCGATCTCCAGCTCGGCCTTGACACCGATCTCGTCGAGCTGCGCCTGCACCGCGGTGGCGTTCGTCCGGTACATCGGCGTCGAACCGACCAGCATCTTGAACGTGAAGCCGTTCGGCAGTCCGCTTTCGGCCAGCTTCCGCCTGGCCAGCGCGAGGTCCCGCCCCGGGGGCTTCAGGGCCGCGTTGAAGGCCCAGGACGCCGGGGCGACCGGGCCGGCCGCCGGCGTGCCGGCACCGAAGTAGAGACTGCGGAGCATGGCGGGCCGGTCGAGGGCCAGGGCCAGGGCCTGCCGCACCGCCTTCTTGTCGAAGGGCGGCGCGCCGGAGTTCAGGTTGATCCAGTAGAAGCCGAGCCCGGCTCGCTGACGCACCGCCAGGCTCCCCTCGCGCTTGAGCCCGCCGAGGTCCTTGGGGGGGACGTCCATCACCAGATCCACCTGCCCGCCCCGGAGGTTGGTCACCAGGACGGACTCGTCAGGGATGATCCGGTAGACGATCCGGTCGAGGTAGGCCGCGTCCCTGTCCCAGTACTGCTCCCACCGCGCGAGCGTGATGTGGTCGTCGGCCTTCCACTCGACGAACCTGTAGGGCCCGGTCCCGATCGGCTGGCGGCCGTGATCGGGACCCAGGCGCTGCACGGCGGCCGGGGACACCATGAGGCCCCCGCGCTCGGCGAGGAAGGTCGGCAGGAGCCCCGTCGGGGTTCGCAGCCGGAAGCGCACCGTGTGGGGGTCGACGACCTCCACCGCGTCCACGACGTCGAGGTCGCGGACCCGGGCCCTGGTCTCCGGGTTCTTGATCCGCTCGACGTTCCACTTCACGGCGGCGGCGTCGAAGTCGGTGCCGTCATGGAACTTCACGCCTTTTCGGAGGCGGAACACCCAGGTCTTCGGGTCGATCCGCTGCCAGGACTCGGCCAGGCCCGGCCTCAGCCCCAGGTTCTCGTCGTACATGACGAGGCCGTCGAAGATCGCGTACAGCACGTGGAACTCGTGCAGGGAGACGCCGAGGTGCGGGTCCAGGCTGACGGGGCTTCTGGCCTGACCGATCCGGAGCGTGCCGCCCCGTTGCTGGGCGGACAGCTCTCCGGTCCACATCAGGCCGAGGACGAGCACGGTCACGATGAGCGCGTTCCGCATGTCGAGCCTCATCTCGTTCTCCTTCCGGTCGCTCTCCTTGCCGGGTTGAGCCAAGCCGTGCCGGCGGCGGCCCGCCCGGAGTCAATCCCAGTGGGGGCGTCTCCACACCTTGGACCAGAAGCTCTCGTAGCCGAGGTCGCGACGCTGCGCCTCCAGCTGGACGACACCGGCCGGCGGGACGTGACCGAGGCTGGCATCCGGGCCCACCGTGCGGAGGTAATAGAGCTGGTCGTCGAGCCGCGTGGCTTCCCAGACCAGCCGGTCGGTCCCCACCGCGTCGCTGAGAGCTCGGACCTGTTCTCGCTTGATGGGGCCCACCACATCGCTCGGTGTCTCGCCCCGCAGCAGGGCCTGGAACACGATGTGGACGTCGGTGGCACCCGCCGCCAGGTCTTCCTCGGCCCGCCGGATCCGCTCGCGCAGCGGGACGACCTCAGCCAGGGGCTTCCGGACCACCTCCTGGACCACGGTGGTGACCCGGAAGCCGGCGGCCCGCGCCCGTTCGATCGCGTTCCGGCGGGCCGGGGGCGGCAGCTCGATCACGCCGTCGCAGACCTCGATGCTCGTGAATCCCGTGTCCCGGGCCCAGGCCAGGAGGTCCTCGTACCGTCCCTCGCGGATCGCCATCTCGACCAGCGTGCCGCCCGGATAGACGTCGACCTGGGCCTTGTGCAGCAGGTCGAGCACGGCCCGCAGCGCGCCGCGGTCCGCCAGCAGGCTGGAGCCGTAGGCGAGCTTGGCGCGATCGATGAAGGGGCCGGCCATCGTCAGGAGATCCTCCACGCTCCGCGGTCCTTCGCCGAACAGCGAGATCCACGTCTGGCCGCGGCGCCGGGGCTTGCCCTCGCGGGGCGAGGCCAGGGAATACGGGAAGGCCGGAGGCTCGGTCATTCGCCTGACCGGCTGTCGCAGAGGAAGCCGATGGCCGTCAGCTCGGAATCGCCGACGTTCCGGAACGCGTGCCGGGTCCCGGGAGGCAGCCAGAAGGCGTGGGTGCCGTCGATCGCATACTCCCACCGGTAGGCGCCGTCCGGGGTCGAGACCTCGATCACCGCGAACCCGCCGGAGAGGCCGTAGATCACCTCGCGGTCCCGGTAGACGAGAGGGCCCGACACCTCACCCTGCTTGAGCTGCAGGCGCTTGCACGAGAGCCGCTCGAGTCGGGACCCGGCCCCGGCGGTGAGGAGGTCCTCGGGCTCGGGCGCGTGGGGCGTCATCGGAGCGGGGCGCGTTATGTCGGCGCAGATCAGCAGGTGCTCCAGAACATCCGGGCCGGTGTTGACGACCCGGTGGCGCACGGATCGGGGAACGGCCACCGCCATGCCCGGGCTCACCGGAACCTGTCGGTCGTCGATCTGGACATAGCCGGCGCCGCGCCGGACGTAGATGATCTCCTCGGAGTCATCGTCGGCGTGCAGTGGCGAGCTGCCGTGGGTGAAGTACACCGAGTGCTCGAAGGCTAGGACGAGGCTGCCCGGAAGGTTCAGCCGCCGGAAGACGATTCGTACCAGGCGCTGGTTCTCGTTCTGGAACGGCAGCTCGGGAAGGGTCGCGAGTCGGATGCGCGTTCCCACTGTCGCCTCCTGTTCCGTCTCAGGCCGCCGGGCGCGTCGGATCGAGCGGGGCGGGCCGGCCGCGCGGGGGCCCTGCCGACTGGCGTTCGACGATGCGCGTCGGCATCGTCCGCGTCAGGGGACCGCTCGGCGGCTGAGGGTTGAGGATGAGGTCCGCGGCCAGGGCGCCCATCTCGTAGTTGGGCTGGTGCACGGTCGTCAGCCCCGGCCGGACCATGGCCGCCAGGTCGATGTCGTCGAACCCCACGACCGAGAGATCCTCCGGCACGCGAAGGCCGCGGTCGACGGCGGCCGCGATGGCCCCGATCGCCATGAGATCGTTGCCGGCGAACAGGGCGGTCAACGAGCGCTGGCGATCGAGCAGCTTCTGGGTGGCATGGTAGGCCGCCTCGTAGGCGAAGTCCCCACGCTCGACGTCGTCCGCATCGAACGGGAGACCCGCGGCCTGCAGCCCCGACCGGTAGCCTGCCAGCCGTTCGCGGCACCGCAGCAGGGCCGGGATGCCGTCCAGGAAGCCGATGCGGCGGTGGCCGAGCCGGACCAGATAGGCCGTCATCTCCCGGGCCGCCCCGGCGTTGTCGATGCGGAGGCTCAGCACCCCCGGCAGGCTGACGTTAGGGTTCATCGCGACGACCGGGATGCCGGCCCGCCGGGCCGGGCTCAGCCCGGCAGGCCCCACCACCGGCGAGCCGAGGATAATGCCGTCGACGCGCCGGTCCACCAGGAGGGCGATACAGTCGGCTTCGCGCTCCGGGTCGCGGTCAGCGCTGACGACGACGACGGTGCGACCGTGCGCGCGGGCCGTGTCCTCCACCCCGCGGGCGATCGCCGGATAGAACGGATTGCGGATGGACGGCACCACGAGCCCGAGCATCTCCGAGCGCCGCGTGCGCATGCTGCGCGCGACCGAGTTCGGCCGGTACCCGAGACGGGCGATGATGCGCTCGACGCGCCGTCGGGTTGCCGGGGCGACGTTCGGCTCCTGGTTGACCACCCGGGAGGCCGTCTTGATCGAAACGCCGGCCCGCCGGGCGACCTCCCGCAACGTAGTCTGGATCCGTACCGTTGACAACGTTGTCAGGCGCCAACAGTAGCCAGACGGCCCCTGGATGTCAAGGCCGGGAGTCGGCCGGCGCCGCGGGCGCGCCCGGGCGTGGCGCCCGGGGCTACTCCTCGTCGGCCCAGGCGGCCGCCATCCGGCGGGCCAGGGCGCGGTGGCCCTTGAAGAAGTAAGCCAGCATGGCCACCGCGGCCAGGATGTTGCCGACCAGGATGGTCCAGCCGGACAGCTCGTCGATCACCCACCGGGCGCCGATCAGGGTGGCGGCGAAGAAGCCGACCTCGAAGGCGGTGAACAGGATGATGAGCGCGAAGACGAACATGGGCTCGCGCTCGGCCCCCGCCAGCAGCCCGGCGGCGATGATCCCGAACAGCACGAAGGCCACGCCGTGCACGAGGCTGTAGGCCAGGAGCGCGGGCCCGCCGTCCCGAACGCCCAGGAAGGCGTGGCCCAGCACCCGCGGCGTCCGCAGCGGCTCGCCCATGACGGTGTCGAGGGCCAGGAACCAGACGGCCACGACGACCGCGCCGATCAGCCCCGCGATCACGCCCTCGCGCAGCACGCTGGCCCAGGAGCCGACGAGCATGCGGGGCAGGGCGCGGTGGCCGAGCAGGAAGTACCAGAGCATGGCCGCGGCGGCCAGGAAGTTGGCCAGCAGGATCTCCCACCAGGCCAGGACGTCCTCGACGGCGGTGCCGAGCACGCTCACCACCCCGAGGAAGAAGGTCTCGAAGCAGGCGAACAGGATGACGACCGCGATGACCAGGGCCGGCTCGCGCTCGCTGGCGGCGATGACGGCGGCGGCGATGATGCCGAAGGCCAGGAAGGCCAGGCCGTGCACCAGGGTGTAGCCGATGATGGGGCCGGCCGCGATCTCGAGGCCGATCGGGTTGTTGACCCCGTAGAAGAGCGCGGCGCCCAGGAAGGCCGGGGTCTGCAGCGGGTGGCCCCGCAGGAGGTCCACCACCAGGAACCAGACGGCCACCACGATGGCGCCGATGAGGCCGGCGACGATGCCCTCGCGAAGGACCGAGCGCTGCCCGCCGTCCATGGAAGGGTCCGGCGCCATCTTAGCGCCCTCCGATGTCACGCGCCAGCCGCAGGCCGTAGTCGGCGTAGCGGAGGTGGGGCGGCAGGGACGAGCGGTGGGCCACCGGGCTCCAGGGATCGGCGTGCCGCCAGGCTCCGCCGCGGCTGGCCCGGCGGGTGCCGGCCGCCGGCCCGCGAGGGTTGCGGGCGGGCGCCACCGCGTAGTAGCCGTCGTCGTACCAGTCGGCGCACCACTCGTGACAGACGCCGCTCAGGTCGGTGAGCCCCAGCGGATTGGGCGGCGTGGCCCCCACGCGGGGCAGCGCGCGCGGCGG
>JBBIIW010000098.1:0-8588 GCA_037446305.1 Candidatus Rokuibacteriota bacterium | reverse complement strand
GCGGCCCCCGCGCGCGCGGCCCGCCGCGCGGCCGAGGCGTCCCACACCCCGAAGGCCAGCAGCACCACGCTGGTGGCCACCGAGACCGTGAGGTCGGGGCTGATGGCGGCCAGCGCCACCGCCGCCAGGAAGATCCGGGCCGCCGGGCCGAGGGGCCGGAACATGTGCCCCGTCACCGCCGCGCACAGCGCGCTGACGCCGATGGCCGCCGACAGGAAGGCGATAGCGATCTCGCCCCAGGTGCCCCGCATGAGCAGCGCCGGCTGGTAGACGAACAGGAACGGGGCCAGGAAGCCTCCGATGGCGATGCGCGAGGCCTGCCAGCCGGTGGTCATGGGGTTGGCCCCGGCGATCTGGGCGCCGGCCACCGCCGTCACCGCCACCGGCGGCGTCACGTCGGCCAGCACGGCGTAGTAGAAGACGAACAGGTGGGCGGCCATCACGTCCACCCCGAGCTTCTGCAGCACGGCCCCGCCCACGGTGACGGCCAGGATGTAGGCCGGCGTGGTGGGGATGCCCGCTCCCAGCAGCGACACCACCACGAAGATGGCGAGCAGCGCCACCAGCAGGCTGCCCCCGGAGATGCTGATGATCGCGCTGGAGAAGGCCAGGGCGAACCCGGTGCGGCTCATGGCGGCCACGATGAGGCCGGAGGCGGCCAGCACCGTGGCGATGATCACGCCCGACCGCATGGCCTCCCCCATGGTGGCCCAGATCCGCCGGGGCGTCATCGGCTGCTCGCCGGCGAGCCAGGAGACGATCACCGCCGTGAGCAGGCTGTAGAGCGCGGCCTTGGAGGGCGAGTAGCCCTCGTGGAGGAAGTAGAGCACGATGACGAAGGGCGCGAACAGCAGGGAGCGCCGCAGCAGGCTGGCCACCGGCGGCACGTCCGCGCGCATGGTGCCGATGCCGTGCCGGAGCGCTTCCCAGTGCACGGTGGCCATCACGCCCGTGTAGTACAGCAGCGCCGGCAGCAGGGCGGCCACGATGATGCGGGCGTAGGGAACGCCGGTCAGCTCGGCCATGATGAAGGCGGCGGCGCCCATGATGGGCGGCATGAGCGGGCCGCCGCAGGAGGCGGTGGCCTCGATGGCCCCGGCGATCTCCGGGCGGTAGCCGATCCGCTTCATGAGCGGGATGGTGAAGGAGCCGGTGGCGTAGCAGTCGGCCACCGAGGAGCCGCTCACGGTGCCGTAGAGCGCCGAGGAGACCACGGCCACCTTGGCCGGCCCGCCCCGGAACCGCCCGGCCAGGGCGACGGCGATGTCCATGAAGAACTGCCCCACCCCCGAGTGCAGCATGAAGGACGCGAACAGGATGAAGATCATCAGGATGTTGGAGGAGATGCCGGTCAGCGTGCCCAGCACACCCTCGTCGGCGTAGAGGAAGAACATCTCGATCAGGCGGGGGTACGAGTAGGCCCGGGGCGAGCGCAGCATGCCCGGCAGCCAGGGCGAGACGATCAGGTAGCCGATGAACACCAGGGTCGTCACGAAGAACCAGACGCCCACGGTGCGGCGCGCGGCCTCCAGGACGGCCAGCACCAGCAGGGTGCCGAGGACGATCTGGGCGGGCGTGACCGGGTGCACCCCCTCCCAGCGCTCGGTGAGCGGGACGGCGTTGACGAAGACGTAGAGGCAGGGCACGACGGCGGCGGCGACGCCCACCCAGTCCCAGGCGGTCGGGCGGTCGCGCGGCGAGCGGGCCGTGGCCGGGAAGACGAGGAAGGCCAGGGGCAGCAGGAACAGCAGGTGGGTCGCGCGCATCTCGCGCGGCTCCCACACCCCGGCGTACGCCGTCCAGATGTGGAAGAGCGCGGCGGCGGCGGCGTAGGCGCCGACGAGCCACCCGATGAGGCCGCCGAGCTGGCGCAGGATCTACCCCGCCGCCGCCGTGGGACCGCCTACAGGAGGCCGGCCTCCTTGTAGGCCCGGGCCGCGCCCGGGTGCAGGGGCACGTTGGCCAGCTTCACCGCGTCCTTGGGGTTGAAGTCCTTGAAGGCCGGGTGGATCTTCCGCACCGCGTCCACGTTGGCCAGCGCGGTCTTGGTGAACCGGTAGATGGCCTCCTCGGAGACCTTGGCGTTGGCCACGATGGTGTTGGCCATCGCGATGGTCGGGATGTCCTGGTCGTTGTTCACCACGTCCTTGTAGGCCCCCCGGGGGATCACGCCGCGCGACAGCCCGAGGCCCTCCAGGAACTTCAGCAGGCCCTCCTCCATGGGCAGGATGCGCATCTTGCGGGCCAGCGAGGCCTCCTGGATGGCGGCGCCGGGGACGGCCAGGTTGGCGAACAGGATGTCCATGTTGCGGTCGCGGTACTGGGTGACCAGGTCGGAGTAGGAGACCAGGATCACCTTGCCCCCGCGGTTGCGCACGTCCTGGTAGGTCGTCTTGTAGAACTCGAACACCTTGCGCATCACCCACTCGTCGGAGCCGCCGGGCGGCGTGGTGCCGATGGTGATGGGCTGCCTGGACTCGAAGACTTCGCGGATGGATTTGGCCCAGTAGTCGGCCGGCACGCAGAACTGGATGTGCACGTACCCCAGGCCGTTCATCACCAGCCGCATGTCGTCGTGCTTGCTCGGGTACGGGTCCTGGCCGTTGAAGGAGGCGGCGATGAAGGGCGGCAGCCCCCAGGCGATCTCCGTCTCCCCCTGCTGCAGCTTGGTCATGTTCTGGATGCCGGCCCCCGGCACGACGCGGATGTTGAAGGCCGGGTCCTTGCTCTTGATCAGCTCCACGAAGCCCCCGGCCTGGGCGTACCAGCCGCCGCCGACCTGCCCGGCGGTCCAGGTCAGGTTGTACTGCTGGGCGGCGGCGGGGCCGCCGGCGGTGAGGGCCAGGGCCAGGGCGAGGACGGCGACGGTCAGGGATCGCATCGGGCTTCCTCCTGTGCGGGACGGCGTTGCGGGTCCAGACAACATCGCGCTCCTACATAGACGATCACGGCCCCGGTGTCCATAGCGGCCGGGACCACTCCTTCAGGAGCGCCTCGTCCACCTCCACGCCGAGGCCGGGCCCGTCCTGGGCCAGGATGGCGCCGTCGCGGTAGCGGACGGGGGCCCGGGCGACGTCGCCCCGCAGCAGCAGCGGCCCGAACAGCTCGCAGCCCCAGGTGACCGGGGCGGCGGCCAGGGCCACCTGCAGGTAGGCCGCGGTGCCCAGCGAGGTCTCGATCATGCAGCCCACGTAGCACGACAGGCCGGCCGCCTCGGCGATGCGGGCCACGGCCATCGTGGGCGCGATGCCCGCCGCCTTGGTGACCTTGAGGGCCAGGATGCCGACCCCGCCCAGGCGAGCCAGGGCCAGGGCGTCGTGCGGCGAGCAGCAGGACTCGTCGGCCATCACGGGGACGCTGGCCCGGCGGCCGATCTCGGCGAGCCCCTCGAGGTCCCAGCGCGGCACCGGCTGCTCCACGAAGTCCACTCCGTAGGACTCCATCTGCCGGATGGCGGCCAGTGCGGTCGCGCGGTCCCAGCCCTGGTTGGCGTCCACGCGCAGCGAGACGGCCGGGCCCACCGCCTCCCGGATGCGCCGCACGCGCGCCACGTCCTCGGCCACCGGGTGGGCGCCGGTCTTGATCTTGAAGATCCGGTGCCCCCGGGCGACCAGGTCCCGGGCCTCGGCCAGCTCGGCCTCGGGATCGTCCACGGCCAGGGACCACGACAGGGGCACCCGGTCCCGCACGCGGCCGCCCAGCAGGCGGTGCACCGGCACGCCCAGCTGCCGGCCGTTGAGATCCCAGAGCGCCATCTCCACCGCCGCCCGGGCGAACGGGTTGCCCTTCACCCGGCGCGCCATCTCCAGGCGCAGGGCCTCCAGGGCCGTGAAGTCGCGGCCGACCAGCCAGGGTGCCAGATAACGCTCCACCGTGGCCGCGATGGACTCGGCGGACTCCTCGCTCCAGGTCGGCCCGCCCAGGCAGGCGGCCTCGCCCCAGCCCACCAGCCCGTCGCGGCTCTCCAGGCGGACGAAGACGAAGTTCACCGCCTCCAGCCGCGTGAACGACATGAGGTGCGGGCGGCGGAGCGGGATGTCCGCCCGGATCACCCGGACGTCGCCGATGGCGGTCGTCACTCGGCGTCCGGGCCGGCGTCGTGCGCCCGGGCGGCTCCGCGGGCGAAGCGGGCGGGGTCGAAGAGGGACAGGTCGAGCGAGGGCCGGCCCTCCGCCAGCCACTCGGCGACGTGGCGGCCGGTGGCCGGCGAGTGCTGGAAGCCGTGGCCGCCGAAGCCGACGGCCAGAAAGAAGCCCTCGACCCCGGGCGCCCAGCCGATGATGGCGTGGTCGTCGGGCGTGAGCGGCCTGAGCCCGGCCCAGCCGCCGGCGATGCGGGCCTTCTCGAGGATGGGCAGGCGGTGCACGGCCTTCTCCACCGTCTCCTCGACGCGCCGCCGGTCCACGGGAGCGGCGAGGTCCTCGCCGATGTCCTCCACGTCGCCGGGCGACAGCAGCACCTGCTCCATCTCCTTGCGGAAGTAGAAGCCGCTGCCGCGGTCGGTGGTGAGCGGCACGGGGCCGGGCAGCTCGGGAAACGGCTCCGTGAAGAAGATGTGGCGCCGGCGCGGCATGACGGGCACCTCCACGCCGGCCAGGCGCGCGAGGCGGGCCGCGGCCGGCCCGGTGGCGTTGACGGCGACCGGCGCCGAGATGTCGCCCCGGGTGGTGCGGACCGCGCGCAGGCGCCCCCGCTCCACGACGAACCCGGTGACCTCCACCCCTTCCACGATGCGGGCCCCCAGCTCGCGCGCCCGCCGCGCGAAGCCCGCGGTGACCTCGGCCGGGCCGGCCACGCCGTCCTGCGGGCCCCAGACCGCGGCCCGGACGTCGTCCACCCGCAGCGCCGGCACCAGCGCCTGCGCGTCGTCGGGCCCGATCACCCGCACGTCCACCCCGAGGCGCTGCTGGAGCGCCACGCGCTCCCGGAAGCCGCGCAGGTCGTCCTCGTCCACGATCAGGAACAGGTAGCCGATCCTGCGATAGCCGGGGTCCACGCCGAACTCGTCCTCGAACCGCTCGAACACCGCGATGGACTCCAGCGAGAACCGGACCTCGGTCTCCGTCGGGAACTGGGCCCGGATCCCCCCGGCCGCCTTGGACGTGGTCCCCGATCCGACCGCCTCCCGCTCCAGCACCACCACGTCGCGCACGCCCCGGCGGGCCAGGTGGTAGGCGATGCTGCAGCCGACGACGCCGCCGCCGACGATCACGATGCCGGCCGTGCGAGGGACGGTCACGAGGCGCGGGGCGGCAGCCCGGCGGCCAGCGCGTCGTGGGCCAGGCGCACCAGCGAGAGGATGTCGAACACCGGGCGGCCGGTCGCGCGCTGGATGTCGGCCGTGTAGGGCGGCATGTTCGTGCACTCCAGCACCAGCGCACCCACCTCGGGGTGCTCGGCTACCAGCCGCGAGGCCACGGCCACGTGCTCGGCCCGCGCCGCGTCCACGTCCAGCTCCAGCTCGTCGCCCAGCAGCACGCGCGTGAACTCCTTCTCGGTCTCCAGCCCCGCGATCACCACCGGCATGTCGGGGGTGATGCCGGCCGCCTCGAGGTGCTCCGGCCCCAGCGTGGCGGCGTTGACCGTCAGGACGCCGACGGCGCGCCCGGCCGGCAGCATCCGGTGCACCAGGGGCACCAGGAGCAGGCTCGAGGTGAAGACCGG
The DNA here is from genome assembly GCA_037446305.1 of Candidatus Rokuibacteriota bacterium. Lineage (GTDB taxonomy): Bacteria > Methylomirabilota > Methylomirabilia > Rokubacteriales > CSP1-6 > JBBIIW01. The sequence goes on along the minus strand of JBBIIW010000098.1, from coordinate 2,924 downwards.
GACGCTGACGGCGTCGGCCAGCTGCCGCTGGTACTTCACCAGGAAGCCGCAGTTGGTGGTGATGGCCCCGACCCCCTCGCGCTCCAGCTGGCGAGCGCCCTCGACGAACGCCGGCAGGAGGCCCGCGGCGCCGCGGCGGACGACCAGGTCGGGGTCGGCCCCGGCCACGCGGTGGTAGCGCACGGGGAAGGGGAAGCTGGCCGCGTTGCCCATGTCGCCCACGATCCGGGGAAAGCGCGTGTCGAGCATCAGGATGCCGACGGTGAAGCCGTACTGGTTGAAGCCGCCGCGGACCCGCCCGGTCGTCATGGCCCCCCTACTCTACCGCGGTCCTGCACGCGCGTGCCGGTTCCCTGCAACCGTCCCCGGAGGCCGGGGGCGGCGGCGGGACGCGCCCGCGATCTCACGCCCGCTTCGGCGGCGGTCGCCCGGCACGGCCCGTGCACCCCCATCCGTCGGGAGGTAGCCCTCATGAAGGCTCTGGTGCTCGTGGCGTGCGTGCTGGGCTGGGCGGGCCCGGCGGCGGCGGAAACCATCCTCGACTTCGCCTGGACCTCGGAGACGTTCGTGCGGCGTGACGCGGAGGCGGCCCCGGCGGGCGGCACCGTCAGCGGCCGCGGCACCGCCGTGTTCGACCCGGCGGCAGGCCTGTTCCTCTTCGAGGCCCCGGGCCAGCCCGGCCCGCTCCTGCTCCTGCTCCTGCTCGGCGCCGCCGCCGTGCTGCTCCTCCGCCGCCGCCGGTCGTCGGAGGGTCGAGCGCACCGGTAGCGCGCGGTAGTGCGGGGTGGCCGCGAGGTTACCGGTCCAGCTCGACCAGGTACTCCTTGATCCGCCGCGCGTCCGGCGCGTCGGGCCTCAGCGCCAGGTACTTCTCGAAGGCCTCCCGGGCCCGGACCGGCTCCTTCTGCTGGTAGTAGAGGAGCCCGAGCTGCCGGAACGGCTCCGGATAGCTGGGATCGAGGGCGGCGGCCTGCTCGTAGCGCTCCAGCGCCCGCTGCGCCTCGGCCGCCTTCTCCTCCCGGCTCCGGGCCCGCTGGGACTGCAGGCGGTGCAGGTCCCCGTAGTAGAGGTGGGCGATCGGGTCGCGGGGGGTGATGGCCAGCACCCGATCGAGCTGCTTGCGGGCCAGGCCGAAGCGGCCGGCCCGGATGTCCATCAGGGCGTTCTCGCGGACCACGGCGCGCATGCGGAGGTCGAAGTCCTCCGTGTTGGCCACCAGGTCGGTGCGCTGGCCCACGTCGGCATAGCGGGTGGCCAGGAGCTGCCGCGTGCTCTCCAGGCGCTCCTGCAGCCGCGGATGGCTGCCGAAGAAGAAGGTCTCGATCGCGCCCCGCTCCCCGGACTCCTCGCGCAGGATCTCGAAGACCCGCGGAGCCTCCCGGGGGTCGTACCCGGCGGCGACCAGCAGCGCCATGCCCTCGGCGTCGGCCTCCCGCTCCAGGTCCCGCCCGTAGCCGTTGATCGAGGCCAGCGCCGCCAGCTGCAGCCCCAGCCCCAGCACGACGTTGGCCGTCTGGCTCAGGACGGCGGCGCCCACGTGGTCGCCCGAGCGGGCCTGCGACCCGGCGGCCACCGCCACCCCGATGGAGGCCGCCACGCCCAGGACCGTGTAGAGGATCTGCTTGTTGCGGGCGTCGCGCGTGAACCGGAGCGCGTGACGGTGCGTGACGTGCGTCATCTCGTGGCCCAGGATGGTCGCCAGCTGGGCCTCGTTGTCGAGGCGGCTGAGCAGCCCGGTGTGCACGTAGATGCGCCCGTTGGGCATCGCGAAGGCGTTGAGCGTGGGGTCGCGGATGACGCCGAACTTGAAGCCGGGCCCGCCCGCGGCGCGGACCTCGTCGGGCAGGAGCCGGTCGCCGATCCGGGCCAGGTACTCCTCGAGCAGCGGGTCGTCGTAGACCTGGGCCCGCTTGAGGAGCGCCTCCTCCTCCTTCTCGGCCCGCGCCCACAGGGCCCGCTCGTCGGCCTCGGGACGGAAGGGCTGGCCGGCCGCCCCGATGGGCGGGACCTGGCGGGTGGCGCACGAGGCGACGACGAGGGCGACGACGAGGAGCCAGGCCACCGATCGGCGCACGGGGCCGGTCACGTGCTGACCTCAGTTGAGGGCGGCCAGGCGCAGGCGCAGCCGCCGCAGCTCCTGGCGCACGGTCTCGGCATCCTCGGCCTGGGGACAGCAGGTCAGGTAGCGCTCCCAGTCGGCGACGGCCCGCCCCGTCCGTCCCAGGCGGGCCAGCACCGTGCCCCGGTCGCGGAAGTGCACGGCCGCGCCGGCGTCCAGCACCAGCAGGCGGTCGAACACGGCGAGCGCCTTCGCCCACTCGGCCCGCCGCAGGTAGATGCCGCGCAGGTTCATGAGCATGCGGGTGAGGATCTGCCGCTTGGTGACGGGCGCCAGGTGCTGCCCGGTCAGCGGCACCCGCCGGCCCAGGGCCCGCGCCACCACCGCGGCCGCCCGCTCCGGCGTCAGCACCGCTCCGCCGTCGAACGGGTCCAGCAGCACGGGTTCGGGCCCGACGTCGGCGCGGACCACGAAGTGTCCCGGCAGGCCCACCCCCAGGATGGGCAGCCCCACGCGGCGGCCGACCTCCATCATGAGCACCGACAGCGTGATCGGGATGCCCAGGCGCCGGTCCAGGACGTCGTTGAGGCAGGAGTTCCGCGGGTCGTAGTAGTCGTCGGCGTTGCCCGAGAACCCCTCCTCCTCGAAGAGGAACTCGCGCAGCCGGTGCAGCGCCTTGAGCGGGTCGCCCACGCTGCGGGCGCCCGAGCGCGCGGCCAGGGCGTCCAGGCGCAGCAGATCCCGCGCCGGGGCCAGGCCGGGGTGCTCGATGCGGGCGATCTCCAGGGCCCCGCGGGCCAGGTCGAGGTCGGGGTCGGCGGCCCGGACGGTCTGGCAGAACGCCCGGAGCGCCGGATCCATCAGC
>JBBIIW010000097.1:0-8592 GCA_037446305.1 Candidatus Rokuibacteriota bacterium | reverse complement strand
CAGTGGGCGACCAGCGGGCGCATGCCGAGATCGCCGGCCAGCGCGAGCGCCGCCCGGTAGCCGGCCAGCGCCCGCTCGAGCGTCTGCGGCTCCCGGCGGGCGGCGATCTCGGCTTCCAGGCGCAGGATCCACGCCTCGTGCCCGCGCTCGCCCTGCCGGCGGCAGAGGTCGAGCGCCCGGGCGGCCAGGGCCTCGGCCTCCGCCATCCGCCCGGTCGCCAGCCGGCATTCGCCCAGCCAGGCGGTCCACAGCGGCTGCCCGCAGCGGACGCCGGCGGCGCTCCGCTCCACGGCCTGCTCGAGCAGCGCCTCGGCGTCGTCCAGGCGACCGGCCAGCGCGCGGGCGCGTCCCAGATGGGCGGCGATCAGCGGGAAGACGAGCGACTGCTCGGTGCGCCGGCAGACCTGCAGGGCTTCCTCCAGCAGCGGCAGGGCCGCCGCCAGATCGCCCCGGTGGAAGGCGGGCATGGCGCGGCCGAACCGCGCGTACACCAGGTTGGGGTTCAGCGGGTGCTCGACGGACTCCGCCAGCCGGGTGGCCTCCTCGGCCACCCGCGCCGCCTCGGCGAAGGCGCCCTGCTCGGACAGGCACCAGGCCAGGCAGGCGCCGGCCCCGACGGCGGGCAGCACCTGGTTGCCATAGCTCCGCCGCCCGAGGTCGTCCGGCAGCAGCGCGATCGTCTGGGCCAGCAGCCGGTGGGCCTGCGCGTAGTCACCCTTGAGGTGCCAGGTCCAGCCCAGAAACAGCCGGGTGCGGATCCGCAGCGGGAAATCCCCCAGCTCGTCGGCCATCGCGAGCGCGCGCTGCCCGGCGGTGACGGCGCGGTCCAGCTCGCCGGTGAGCCAGGAGCACTGGGTGATGAGGGCGGCCAGCCGCCCCGACCGCCGCCGATCATCCAGGGCTTCCGCGAGGCGGTCGGCCTCCAGCAGACACTCCGGGGCGTGCTGGAAGTCGGCCAGCACCACGAAGGCGGCGCCCAGCGAGAGGCGGAGATCGACGGCCTGCTCGAGCGTGGCGCGGCTCGGGGGCAGGTGTCCCAGGGCGGTGAGGGCCTGACGGAAGTACGTGACGGCATCGCGGGCCGCCGTGCCCGCCGCCCGCATCCCGGCCTGCCGGGCGTAGTGGACCGCCCGCTCCCACCACCCGGCGCGGAAGGCGTGATGCGCGAGCGACTCCACGTCCCCGGCGACGCGGTCGGCCGCTTCCAGCGCCTCGACGACCCGGCCGTGCAGGGCGCGCCGCTGTTGCTGGAGCAGCTCCTCGTAGGCCACCTCGTGGGTGAGCGGGTGCTTGAAGCTGTACCGGGCATCCGGGAACAGCGCCGTCTGGTACACGAACTCGGCCCCGTGCAGGGCCTCCAGCCGCCGCCGCAGCTCGTCCGGCGGCCGGCCGGCGATGGCGCTCAGCAGCCGGAGCGAGAAGTCCTTGCCGATGACCGCGGCCTGCTGGAGCAGCTGCTTGTCGTCGGGGGCCAGCCGGTCGAAGCGGGCGGCCAGCACTGCCTGCACGGTCGGCGGCACGTGGATGGCCCCGGAGGACCGGGCGAGCCGGTAGGCGCCTCGCTGGCCGGCCAGCACGGCCGTCTCGACCAGCGTCCGCACGCTCTCCTCCAGGAAGAACGGGTTCCCCTGCGTGCGCTCCACGAGCACTCGCTTCAGGCCCTCCACGCTCGGGTCGTGGCCCAGGAGGCTGGCCAGCAGCTCGTCGGCGCGCTCGCGCGGCAGCGCCTCCAGGCGGATCTCGACGTACCACGGCTGCCCGCTCCAGCCGTGCCGGTACTCGGGCCGGTAGCTCACGATCAGGGCCAGGCGAGCGCCCGGCAGGCTCCCGGCCAGGCTGTCGAGGGCCGCCTGGGTCTCGGCGTCGACCCAGTGCAGATCCTCCATCACCAGGACCACGGGCTGGCGGCGGCTGGCGTCCAGGAACAGCTGCCGGACCGCGGCCAGCGTGGCGTGCCGCCGCGGGGCGGGATCCGTGCCCTCCCAGACCTCGTCGTCGGTCGGCACGTCGAGCAGGCTCAGGATCGCCGGCAGCGCCAGCGCGGAGCCCTGGGCCGCCAGCTGACCGGCCACGTGCCGGCGAAGGTCCGGATGCTCGTCGCCCTCGTCGAGCTGGAAGAAGTACGCGCGCAGCACGTCGATCAGGGGGCGGTAGGGCCGGCTCTGGTCCCAGGAAGCGGCGCTGGCCTCGAGGACCAGCCAGTCCCGGTCGCGCTGGGCGCCGATGGCCTCCCGGATCAGCCGCGACTTGCCGACGCCGGGCTCGCCGGCGATGGCCACCAGCTGCCCCCGGCCGCCGGCGGCGCGCTCGAGCACGTCGCGCAGCTGCGCCAGCTCGCTCGCGCGACCGACGAACGGGCTCAGGCCGCGGGTCACCGCCGCCTGCCAGCGGGAGCGGAGCCGCGTGGCGCCGATGAGCTCGTGGACCTCGACGGGAGCCTCCAGCCCCTTGATGGCGAGGCGGCCGAGGGCGCGGGTGATGACCTGGCCCCCGGCCAGGTTCAGCGTCTCGGGGGTGATCAGGATCGTGCCCGGCCGGGCCAGCTGCTCCAGCCGCGCGGCGAGGTGGGTGGTCTGGCCCACGGCCGTGTAGTCCATGCGGAGGTCGCTGCCGATGGCGCGCACGACCACCTCGCCCGAGTTGAGCCCGACCCGGATCTGGGGCGCGATGCCGTGGCGCGCGCGCACCTCGTCGGCGTACCGGGCGATCGCCTGCTGCATGTCCAGGGCGGCGTAGCAGGCTCGCACCGCATGGTCCTCCACCGCTACCGGGGCGCCGAACAGGGCCATGATGCCATCGCCCATGACCTGGTTCACCGTGCCCTCGTACCGGTGGACGGCGTCCATCATGCGGCGCAGGACGGGGTCGAGCAGGCTCCGGGCGTCCTCGGGATCCCGGTTCGCCATCAGCTCCAGCGAGCCCTTGAGGTCGGCGAAGAGGACCGTCACCTGCTTGCGCTCGCCCTCCAGCGCGCTGCGCGACGTGAAGATGCGCTGGGCGAGATGGCGGGGCGTGTAGGTCTCCGGCGAGTCGTACCGGCCGGCCGGCAGCCGGGTGCCGCACTTGCGGCAGAACCGCGCCGCGGCCCGCGCCGTCTGCCCGCAGCTCGGGCAGGCCACCTCGAGCCGCCGCCCGCAGCCCTCGCAGAACACCGAGTCCGGCGCGTTCTCGACCTGGCAGTGGGCGCACTGCATGGACGGCCCCGGGGCACGATAGCCCGGGCGGAGGGCCGGGTCAACACGCCACGCCCGGCTGTGCTGGTGCTACATAACGCCGCGCCTGGCGCCCGGGCGCTTTTCGCTTCCGCGAGACACCGGCCGCTGGCTACGATGACGTTCATGCCGCTCCTGCCCCTGCTCGTGCTCGTCCTGATCGGGCTGCTGGCGCGACCTGCCGATGCCGGCGCGCCGACCGGCGGCCCCCGCGCGCCGGCCTCCCCGACCGTCCAGGTGACGGAGAAGGCGGCCGTCCCCGCCGAGGACGGGCTGCCCGCCGGCGAGGACGAGCCGGCCGATGGGCCCGAGCCCGACGGCGCCGCGCCGATCGAGACCCTGGACGACGACCCGGTCGCCGCGCTCCAGGCGCAGGTCGAGGCGCTGACCCGGGAGATCGAGGGGCTCCGCGGTCTGGTCGGTGATCTCGCCACGCAGGTCTCGCGGACGAGGCCGGCCCTGCACAGCTACCGGCTCCCGGCGTCGATCGCGTTCGCCGGAAAACCGGTGCCGCTCGAGCGGTGGGACGTCGCCGAGCGCCTGGAGCGCGAGTTCTACCTGGCCCTGGCCGAGCCGGCCCAGGTCCTCTTCTGGCTGAAGCGGAGCGCGCGGTACTTCCCGTACATCGAGGAGCAGCTGCAGGCAGCCGGGCTGCCCGAGGACCTCAAGTACGTCGCCGTCGTGGAGAGCGCCCTCAGCCCCTCCGCCTACTCGTGGGCGCACGCCTCCGGGATCTGGCAGTTCATCGCGGAGACGGCCCGCGGGTACGGCCTGCGGGTGACGACGTCGTGGGACGAGCGCCGGGATCCCGAGCGCTCGACGGCGGCCGCGCTCCGGTACCTGCGCGACCTGTACCGGCGCTTCAACGACTGGCCCCTGGCCCTGGCCGCCTACAATGCCGGCCAGCGGCGGGTGGAGGACGCGCTCGAGCAGCAGGGGGTGAGCGAGTACTACCAGCTGGCCCTGCCGACCGAGACCGAGCGCTACTTCTTCCGGGTCCTGGCCGCCAAGCTGATTCTCGAGGATTCGAGCCACTACGGGTTCGAGGTGCCCCCGGAGGACCGCTACTCGCCGCATCCGACCGACACCGTCAGCCTGGACGTGGTCGGGTACCTCCGGGTCCGCGAGCTGGCGGCGGCTGCGGGATCCTTTTACCGCGAGATCAAGGCCCTCAACCCCGCCATCATGCGGGACGTGCTGCCGGCCGGGCGCTACGACGTGCGCATTCCCCGGGGGCAGCGCGAGGCCCTGGCGGCGAGGCTGCCGGAGCTGGAGCGGCTGATGGCGGCCCGGGCGGTGCACCGCGTCGAGTACCGCGTGAAGCCGGGTGATACCCTGGCCGGCATCGCGCGGCGGTTCGGCGTCTCGATCAGCGAGCTGAAGCGGTGGAACCCGACGGCGCGCGGCGCGCACATCTACCCGGGCGATCGCCTCGTCATCCAGCGCGCCCGCTGATCCGGCGGCGGCGCCGGCCGGGCCGGGCGATCAGTTGGTGATGGCCGCGCAGCGCCGGTGGCCGTACAGCCGGCGGTGCCACAGCAGGACCAGCAGGATCGCCCTCACGCAGACCATGACGCCGCCTCGGATGACGGGTGGCCGACACGCTAGCGCCGCCGCCGCGGCGCCACAATAGGTCGGCCGGTCCACGAGGGGCGCCGGCGGCGAGAACCGGGCGGCCGGCGCCGGAGGGAGCCCCCCGGGCCCGCTGATCAGGTCCTGACGGCGTCGGCCTCGACGGCTTCCAGCTCCAGCGCGGCGGCCAGGAGTGCCCGCGTGTACGGCTGCTCCGGCGACTCGAAGACGCGGCGGGCCGGACCCCGCTCGACCACGCGGCCCTCCCGCATCACCAGGATCTCGTCGCTCACGGCGCGGATCACCTTCAGGTCGTGGCTGATGAACAGGTAGGCCAGGCCGTGACGGGCCTGCAGGTCCCGTAGCAGGTCCACGATCTGCGCCTGGACCGACATGTCGAGCGCCGAGGTGGGCTCGTCCAGGACCAGGAAGCGCGGCTTGAGGACCATGGCGCGGGCGATGGCGATGCGCTGCCGCTGGCCGCCCGAGAACTCGTGAGGGTAGCGGTCCCGCAGGGCCGGATCGAGCCCGACCTCCTCGAGGGCCGCGTCGATGAGCCGGGCCCGCTCGGCGGCGGTGGCGCCGATGCCGTGGACCTGCAGCCCCTCGCCCACGATCTGCGCGATCGAGAGTCGCGGCGACAGCGCCCCGAACGGGTCCTGGAAGACGATCTGCATCTGGCGGCGCAGGGGGCGGAGGGCTGCGGCCGGGAGCGCGTGCACGTCGTGGCCGGCGAAGCGGATGCGGCCCTGGCTGGCCTGCAGCCGCAGCAGCGCCAGCCCGAGCGTCGTCTTGCCCGAGCCGCTCTCGCCCACCACGCCCACCGTCTGTCCCTCGCGCACGGCCAGGCTCACCCCGTCCACCGCCCGCACGTGCCCGACCGTGCGCCGCAGCACGCCGCGGCGCACGGGAAACCAGACGCGGACGTCCTCGGCGGCCAGGACGACGGGCGCCTCGGGGCGCGGCGCGCGGGGCATCGGCCGCGGCTCGGCGGCCAGCAGGGCGCGCGTGTAGGGGTGCCGGGGCCGCTCGAAGACCTCGGCCACCGGGCCGGCCTCGACGATCTCGCCCGCCCGCATCACGCACACCCGCTCGGCCATCTTCCGGACCACGGCCAGGTCGTGGGTGATCAGCAGCAGCGCCATGCCGAACTTGCCCTGCAGCGCGCGCAGCAGGGCCAGGATCTGGGCCTGGATCGTGACATCGAGCGCGGTGGTGGGCTCGTCGGCGATCAGGAGGTCGGGCTCGTTGGCCAGGGCCATGGCGATCATCACGCGCTGCCGCTGGCCCCCCGAGAGCTGGTGGGGGTAGGCGTCCAGGCGGCGCTCGGCCTCGGCCAGTCCCACCAGGCGGAGCAGCTCCAGGACCCGCGCCCGGGCGGCGGCCCGGGACAGCCGCTGGTGGACCAGCAGGACCTCGCTGACCTGCTTCTCCAGGGTGTGGAGCGGGTTCAGCGAGGTCATGGGCTCCTGGAAGATCATGGCGATGCGGTCGCCCCGCACGCGCTGCATGACCGGCTCGGGCGCCCCCAGCAGCTCCTGCCCCTGGAACCGGATGCTGCCGCCGGGGTGGCGCGCCGTGGGGTAGGGCAGCAGCTGCATGAGGGACAGCGCCGTGACCGACTTGCCCGAGCCGCTCTCGCCCACCAGGGCCAGGGTCTGGCCCCGGTCCAGGTCGAAGGACGCGCCCCGGACGGCCGGGACCTCGCGGCCCTCCACGACGAAGGAGACCGAAAGGTCCCGCACGCGGAGCAGGGCGCTCACCGGACCTTGCGGGGATCGAAGGCGTCGCGCACCGCCTCGCCGATGAAGACCAGGAGCGAGAGCATCACGGCCAGGACCAGGAAGCCGGTCAGGCCGAGCCAGGGCGCCTGGAGGTTCGCCTTGCCCTGCGCCAGCAGCTCGCCCAGCGAGGGCGAGCCCGGCGGCAGCCCGAACCCCAGGAAGTCCAGCGAGGTGAGGGTGGTGATGGAGCCGTTGAGGATGAAGGGCAGGAACGTCAGCGTGGCCACCATGGCGTTCGGCAGCACGTGGCGGAGCATGATCACGGCGTTGCCCACGCCGAGCGCGCGGGCGGCCCGCACGTAGTCGAAGTTGCGGGCGCGGAGGAACTCGGCCCGGACGACGCCGACCAGGGCCATCCAGGAGAAGAGCAGCATGAGCCCCAGCAGCCACCAGAAGTTCGGCTCCACGATGCTGGCCAGGATGATGAGCAGGTAGAGCACGGGCAGCCCCGACCACACCTCGATGAGCCGCTGGAAGAGCAGATCGGTCCAGCCGCCGAAGTAGCCCTGCACGGCGCCGGCGGCCACGCCGATCAGCGAGCTGGCCGCCGTGAGCGTGAGCCCGAACAGCACCGAGATCCGGAACCCGTAGATCAGCCGGGCCACCACGTCCCGGGCCTGGTCGTCGGTGCCGAGCCAGTGCCGGCTCGAGGGCGGGGAGGGGGCGGGCTCGCCCAGCGCCCAGTCGATGGTGTCGTAGCGGTAGGGGATGGGCGGCCACAGCAGCCAGCCGCGGGCCTCGATCAGCCGCTGCACGTGCGGATCGCGGTAGACGGCCTCGGTCGGCAGCGGGCCCCCGAAGGCCGTCTCGGGGTAGGCGCGGAGGACGGGGATGTACAGCCGGCCGTCGTACACCACCAGCAGGGGCCGGTCGTTGGCCAGGAGGTCGGCGCCGAGGGAGAGGGCGAAGAGGACGAGGAAGATCCACAGGGACCAGTAGCCGCGGCGGTTGGCGCGGAAGCCGGCCAGGCGGCGGCGGGTGAGGGGCGAGAGCGTCACGTGTCGCGCCGCTCGAAGTCGATGCGGGGATCCACGGCCACGTAGGTGAGGTCGGTCACGATGTTCAGCAGCAGCCCCACCAGCGTGTAGACGTAGAGGGTGCCGAACATCACCGGGTAGTCGCGGTTGACGGCGGCCTCGAAGCCGAGCAGGCCCAGGCCGTCCAGCGAGAAGATCACCTCGATGAGCAGGGCCGAGGTGAACAGGATGCCCACGAAGGCCCCCGGGAAGCCGGCCACCACCACCAGCATGGCGTTGCGGAAGATGTGGCCGTAGAGGACGCGCCGGCGCGTGAGCCCCTTGGCCCGGGCCGTCACCACGTACTGCTTGGTGATCTCCTCCAGGAAGGAGTTCTTGGTCAGCATGGCCAGGCCGGCGAAGCCGCCGACCACCAGGGCCGCCACCGGCAGGGCCAGGTGCCACAGGTAGTCCACGATCCGGGCCGGCCAGGCGAGCCGGGCCCAGTCGTCCGAGGTGAGGCCGCGGAGCGGGAACCAGTCGAAGAAGGAGCCGCCGGCGAACAGCACCACCAGCAGGATGGCGAACAGGAAGCTGGGGATGGCGTAGCCGACGATCACCGCCGCGCTGGTCCACACGTCGAACGGCGTCCCGTCCCGCACCGCCTTGGCCACGCCGAGGGGGATGGAGATCAGGTAGACGAGCAGCGTGGTCCACAGGCCGAGCGAGACGGACACTGGCAGCTTCTCGAGCATCAGGTCCAGCACCGGCCGGTCGCGGTAGAAGCTCGTCCCCAGGTCGAACACGAGATAGTTGCGCATCATGAGCAGGAACCGCTGCCAGGCCGGCCGGTCGAAGCCGAACTGCTTCTCGAGCTGCCGGATCAGCTCGGGATCGATGCCGCGCGCGGCCCGCGTCGCGTCGTCCCGGCCGGCCGGCGCCGCCGGGCGGCCGGGACGGAAGCATGCACACCGAGGTGGGCTTCGACGTGGCGGAGGCCGTCGCCGAACTTGACGAGGAAGGCGTCCTGACCTGGGTCCGCGACGAGATCGCGCGTCGTCGCCGTCC
>JBBIIW010000096.1:0-8621 GCA_037446305.1 Candidatus Rokuibacteriota bacterium | reverse complement strand
CGTCGCGGGCGGCCTGGCGGACCCAGGTTCGGATCGCTTGGGCTGAGGGTTCGAACTGGCGCGACAACTCCTCCGGCGTCCGGCCCTTGCGCACCAGCTCGACGATGCGCTGCCGGAACTCCGGGGGGTACCGCCGATGGCTCTTCGGCATCGTGGACGCTCCTTTACGCCCCAACCATGGGGTGTCCACGAAACCGGGTCAACTCCAGAGTCCGCGTACGCCTCCGCGTGCGGCCTGGACCGACCGCGAGCATAGAGCCTCCACTGTCTCAGGGGTGAGACCATCGGTCACTCCGGTTCTCGTACGGCGAACGCTATATCTCCTGAACTTCCCTACGCTATCGCACTGTTCGGTGTATCTCGGCCTTCCTCCGCCAGCGGCGGTACATAGCAGCGAATACAGCCGGATCCCGAATGCTCACGGCGTTGGACCAGAATACACCGCGAGCCGCCGCAGGCTATCGCGCCACAGCCCGCGCTGATATGGGGTCGCCGTATCCGGTTCATGGCAGGACCATCCAGTCGGCGAGGCTCTTGACGCCGCCAGGGCCGCGGTTGACCGCGTGGGCGTAGGTCATCGTGGTGCTGACGTCGGGGCGCCCGAGCAGCCCCTGGATGCGGCGGATGCTGTGGCCGTCTGACCACCCCCGGGGGCGGGCGGCGCACTCCCACCCCCCTCCGGTCGGCCGCGTGTCGGTGGGGTGCTCACGGTTGGTTCGTTCCTTCCCGCCCGTCTGCGCGAGTCGAGCACCGCGGCCCAGGCGTACCGGGCGCCCGGGGCGGACGCGGTCCCCACGCGGTGGGGCGCCCGGAGGCGCACCGGAGGGCCTATGCTCCGCGCGGCTGGTCGGCCTCACCGCGATGCGGGGTTGCGTGGCACTTGGCCCGCGGCCTGGCCCGGCGTGACGTGTCCTGCAGGGCTCTCCTGCCAGGCTCGGAGTGGGAGCGCCAATGTCCCCGGGGCCTCCTCCACCGATCAGGGGTTCGAGCAAACACCGACCGGGGCTCCTGCGGCCCGGCGGCCGGCCTCACGGATGCCCCCGGCGCCCCCCATGGGCGTCGACCCCGCTGAGACTGACGGCGAAGTGCGGGTCGAAGGCGTAGGCGAGCCGGATGCGCGCCGACTCCACGAGCAGGAAGAGGCGTCCTGCCGGAACGACCAGGGCGGTGTCGGCCGCGCTCGCGCGCGCCGCCCGAAGCCGGGCGTGGTCGAGCGTGACCTGCTCGAGCGCCCCGGCCTGGGTGCGGACCGTGACCAGGTAGACGTCGCCATCGCGCGCCACGTCCTCGACCAGGACGGGGTCGACGAAGTAGTCGGGCAGCCGGAGGCGGCGGCGCAGGACGGCCTGCGCCAGGTCCTCGGCACTTGCCCCTCCCACGGGGCCGTCAGCGGTCATTGAGGGCACCCCGGCGGTGCATCTGTCGGGCGCTCATGGGCGTCAACCCGGGCGGCCCCGTTGCCGCCCGGAGCTGCCTGATCCTCGCACACTCCTCTGACAGGGGCGGTCATGGGATTGGGCGGGCTGATCCTGTCGGACGCGTCGGGGGTCACCGCCGGGCGCCGAGATGGTCCCTGGCCCAGCGCGTTCGCTGGGCCGTGCTCAGGATCATCGCCTCGAGCAAGCCTCGGCGGTGGACGACGGCGGGGAGAAACGTGACGTACGTCAGCCCCCGCCCGGGGTCGACGGCCCAGTCTCCGAGAAAGTGCGCACGCGCGTCCACGCCTCGGGCTCGGCAAGGCATGCCCGGCGTCGACCGGGACCGGGTCCGTCGGGGAGGGCACACTCAGGAGCAGGAGCGCCCCACTGCCGAGCTGGGGGTGGCGCTCCTTCGCGGTGGCCGTCAGGAGCGCGGTGCCCCCGCCGCCCGCCGCGGCCGGCACGTCGCGAGCGCAGCCCCGTTCCCCGTCGCGAGCACCCAGGGCCGGGGCTGCAGGCGCAATGCCGCCTTGAAGTCGGCTTTCGTGAACGGTGAGGGACCACGCCCCTGCGGGGCGAACACCCCGGCGATGACATCGAGCATGTCGTCAGGCTGGCGCTGCCAGCCGCTGGTCGGGTGTGCCGAGGTATCCGGCTCGCCGCCGAGGAATCCAGAGGCCGAGCAAGCGTCCGGCTGAGGAAGCCACGACCCGTCTGGGGCGCCACCGCCCCACTCCGGGCGAACCCGTCCGGCGCCCGACCGGGCCCCTGCTTCAATTCCTCAGCGTTCGGGCCGGTTCCCGGCCGGGGCACCGCCTATGCAAGGTGCCGGTGCAAGACGACCCGTAATCGTCCCTGCCTGGCCCCGGCCATCGTGGTGGAGCGCTCGGGCGCTCCCGGGAGGACGCCATGATCAGGGTGCTGACCGCCATCATCGCCGCCGCCGCGCTCGTCGTCGCCGCCTCGACCGGCGCGGGCGCACAGAGTCCGATCACCCACCACATCTTCGTGAGCCTGATCGAGGTGAAAGGAGGGACGACCGCGGACAAGCTCCCGCCGCCGGCCCAGAACCCCAAGGACCTGTCGAAGGGCTACGACTTCAAGGGCCCCGGGACCGCCGACAGGAACGCGCCGCATCGCTGGGAGGTCTCGACGTACATGTTCGCTCCGGCGTTCGTGACCGTCCGCGAGGGCGACGAGGTGGTCCTCACGGTGTTCGTCGTCAACGGTGACCAGCACGAGGTCGTGATCAAGGCCCCCGACGGGACCACGGTGGTCCCGAAGGCCATCTGGAACCGCGGCCGCGAGTACCACGTGCGCTTCGTCGCCGAGCGGGCGGGGCCGTACCAGCTCCTCTGCTCGAGCCACGCGCCGTCCATGACCGCGACGTTCCTCGCGCTGCCGAAGTGAGATTCGCCCGAACCGGCCTCCTGGGGATCGGCCCGGGAGGCTGGTCGCGACCGGCTGAGGAAGCCACGACCCGCCTGGGGCGCCATCGCCCCACTCCGGGCGAACCCGTGCGGCGGCCCGACCTCCCCCCTGCTTCAATTTCTCAGCGTTTGGCCGATTCCCGGCCCGGGCACCGCCTATGCAGGGTGGCCGCTGAGAGGTGACCCATGATCGTCCCTGCCTGGCCCCTGGCCATCGTGGTCGCCGTGGGCATCGTGCTGGCCGCTGTCCTCGTCATGGGGCCGCGGCTCTTCCCCGGCACGCGGCCGTGGACGCGCGCCTTCCGGTGCCCGCTCCTGGAGCGCGACGTCACCGTCGAGTTCCAGGAGGCCGTCTGGGACGGCCGGCGACAGGACGTGACCCGGTGCACCGCGTTCACGCCGCCGACGGCCGTGACGTGCGCGAAGGCCTGCCTGGCCCTGGAGGTGCTGCCGCCGTCACGAGGTGATCGAGACCTCGCGGCATGAGCCCGGCTCCCCGGTTTCCCGGCATCCCGGCCACCTGCGACGGCTCCGAGGCAGTGGTGTGGGTCGAGACGCAGGTGAGCCAGGGCGCCTGCGCCTATCCCATCACCTCGTCCACGAACATGGGGGCCGGCTACCAGGCGGCCCAGGCGGCCGGCCAGAAGAACCTGTGGGGCGAGCCGCTCTTCTTCCTGGAGCTGGAGTCCGAGCATTCCTCCGCCTCCACCTGCGAAGGCTTTGCGCTGGCGGGCGGTCGCGTCACGAACTTCACCTCCGGCCAGGGGCTCGTCCTCATGAAGGAGGTCCTCTACACGATCGCGGGGAAGCGGCTCCCCGTCGTCTTCCACGTGGGCGCCCGGGCCCTCACCTCGCAGGCCCTCAACGTCCACTGCGGCCACGACGACGTCATGGCGGTCGCGGACTGCGGCTGGGGCGTGGTCTTCGCCCGCAACGCCCAGGAAGCGGCCGATCTGGCCGTCATCGTGCGGAGAGCCGCCGAGGAAGCCGAGACGCCGTTCCTCTGCGTTCAGGACGGGTTCCTGACCACCCACACGGTGGAGAACGTCCGGCTCCCCGAGCCCGAGCTCATGGCCACCTTCGTCGGCGACCCCTACGCCACCACCCGGCTCCGCAACCTGATGAATCCCGAGAAGCCGATCATGTCGGGAGTGGTGCAGAACCAGGACGCCTACATGAAGGGCAAGGTCGCCCAGCGGGTCTTCACCGATCGCGTCCTGCCCATCCTGCTCGAGGTCATGGCGGAGTACTCGACCTTGACCGGCCGCGCCTACGCGCCGGTCCATCCGTATCGCCTCGACGATGCCGAGCTGGCCATCGTGGCGATGGGGAGCATGGTGGAGACGGCCATGGCCACCGCCGACTGGCTGCGGGCGCATCGCGGCCGGCGCGTCGGCGTCCTCGGCCTCACCGTCTACCGCCCCTTTCCCGCCGCGGAGGTGGTTCACGCCCTCCGCCACGTGTCGGCGCTCACCGTCATCGAGCGCCTGGACAACCCCCTGGCCGCGTCCAACCCGCTGGCGCTGGAGGTCAAGGCCGCCTTCGCCGATGCCGCCACCGGTCGTCCCGGATACCCGGAGCGCGCGGTCCTGCCCGTGATCCATACCGCCTGCGCGGGGCTGGGCAGCCGGGATGTGCGCCCGGGCGACCTCATCGCCGCCGTGGAGGAAATGGCCCGGGGCGGGCGCCGCGACTTCGTGCTGGGCATTCCGCACCGGGCCGCCCTGCCGAGGGACGAGGACCCCGACGTGCGCCCGGCCGGCGCCTTCTCGCTGCGAGGCCACTCCATCGGCGGCTTCGGCTCCGTCACCACCAACCGGATCATGGCCACGCTCGTCGGCGACATGTTCGGGCTCTGCGTGCAGGCCTACCCGCTCTACGGATCGGAGAAGAAGGGCCTGCCGACGACCTATTTCCTCACGATCGCCCGCGAGCCGATCCGGCTCCACGCCGAACTGTCGCAGGTCGACTTCGTGCCGCTCAACGACGTCAACGCCTTTCAGCTGGGCGACCCGCTGGCCGGCCTGGTGCCGGGCGGGATCGTGTTCGTGCAGACCGAGGAGACCGACCCGGGCGCCATCTGGGCGCGGATCCCGCCGCGCGCCCGGGCCGCGATCCGCGACCGGGGCCTGCGCCTGCTGGCCCTGGATACCGCGCGCATCGCCCGCGAGACGGCCGGCGCGCCCGACCTCGTCCAGCGGATGCAGGGGATCGTGCTCCTGGGCGTCTTCCTCCGCGTGGCGCCGCTCGTCCGCCAGCAGGGCCTGGGCCCGGCGGAGCTGTTCGCCGGCGTGGAGCGCTCGCTGCGCCGCTTCTTCGGCAGGCGAGGCGAGGCCGCGATCCAGGACAACCTGCGCGCGGTCCGCCGCGGGTACGACGAGGTCATCGAGGTGGAGGTGCCCGCCCATGTCTGAGCTGCGCGTCGCCGACTGCATGCGCCACGGGGTCGTGTCCTGCACCCCCGAGACGAGCGCCACCGAGGTCGCCGCCACGATGGAGCGGCGCGGCATCAGCGCGGTGGTGGTCATCGACGGCGGGGCGGCCGTGGGCCTGATCTCGCAGACCGACCTCGTGAACGCGGCCTTCGTTCAGCCGTACCTGCCCTACTGGCGCGGCCTGTCCGCGCGCCACCTGATGAGCGCGCCCGTCATCTCGGTCGGGCCCGAGACGCCCCTCGCCGAGGCCGTCGGTCTGCTGCGGCGACACCGGATCCACCGGCTGGTCGTGACCGAGCCGGGGCCCGACGGCGAGCGCCCGCTGGGGATCCTGTCGCTCACCGATATCGTCCGCGTGCTGGGCGCCCCGGCCGCCGCCGAGGCCGCACCACCGGTCGTCCCATGAGCGACGACAGCGTGTTCAACCCCCTGGAGCTCGCCGACGAGCCCGCCGTCCGCTCCGGCGCCCGCGGGACCAAGACGCCGGGGCTGGCCAAGGACACCCACGAGAGCCTGCCCGGCGACCACCTGCTCGCCCTCGACCTGGAAGCCTACGTGGCCGACTTCAACGCCCGGATCATCGGCGCGTACGCCGCGGGCAAGGGCTCGCAGACCCTCCCCGCCGACGCCGGCGTGGCCCGCAGCCTGATCCCGCCCGGCACGGCCGCGCTGCGCGACTTCTCGTTCCTGGCGCCCGAGATTCCCGATCTGGACGCCGCGCGCTGCGTCGGCTGCATGAGCTGCGTGACCGAGTGCCCGGATACCGCCATCCTGGCCAAGGCCATCCCCGCCTCCCGGGTGCAGGCGGCGCTGCCGGGCGCCGACGACCCCGACCACGGGTTCCTGGCCGGCCGCTGGGCGCGCACCCGGAAGTACTTCGACGTGCCCCAAAAGAAGGGGCACGAGGGGGCGCTGTTCGGTCTCTTCGTCGACGCCACCAAGTGCAAGGGGTGCGGCGAGTGCGTGCAGGTCTGCGCGGACCTGGGCTACCGGGCGCTCACCATGGTGCCGAAGACCGAGGCGCTGCTGGTCCGGCACCGGCGCGCGTTCGAGCTCTATCGGCGGCTGGGGCCGACCCCGCGCCCGTACATCAATGACAAGGCGCTGGCCGACATGATGCTGGCCGAGGACTCCGCGCTGCTCTACGTCGGCGGGGCCGGCTCCTGCATGGGGTGCGGGGAGGCGACGGCGATTCGGATGATGGTCGCCGCCACCGGCTTCGCCTACGGCCGGGACTCGCTGGGCATCGTGGCGGCCACGGGGTGCAACACGGTCTACTGCTCGACGTACCCCTACAACCCGTTCCTGGTGCCCTGGACGAACTCGCTCTTCGAGAATGCGCCGGCGGTGGCCCTGGGCGTCCGGGCCAAGTGGGACCAGCGCGGCTGGCGCGACAAGCGTCTCTGGGTGATCGGCGGCGACGGCGCGATGTACGACATCGGATTCCAGTCGCTGTCCCGGATGCTGGCGACGGGCATGGACATCAAGGTCCTCGTGCTCGACACCCAGGTGTACTCGAACACCGGCGGCCAGGTCTCGACGGCCTCGTTCCTCGGGCAGGACGCCAAGATGGCGGGGGTGGGGGTCGCCGTCCCGGGCAAGACCGAGCGGCGGAAGGAGCTGGGCCTCATCTGCCTGATGCACCCCGACACCTACGTGGCGCAGACCACGCCGGCCCACATCAACCACTTCTACCGGGCCGTGCTGGACGCCAACGCGTACCCGGGGCCGGCGGTCGTGATCGCCTACACCACCTGCCAGCCCGAGCACGGGGTGGGTGACGCCCGCTCGGCGGCCCAGGCCGAGCTGGCCGTGGCCTCGCGGGCGTTCCCGCTCTTCACCTACGATCCGCGCCGCGGGGCGACGGTGCGGGAGCGACTGTCGCTCCAGGGCAATCCCGATCCCGCCGAGGACTGGCACCGCCACCCCCGGACGGGCGAGGTCATCGACTTCATCACGTTCGCCCGCACCGAGCGGCGGTTCGCCCGGCAGTTCGCCGCCGACGGGACACCGTCCCCCGCGCTGCAGGCCGCCCGGGAGGAGCGACTGGCGAACTGGCGGCGCCTGCAGGAGCTGGCCGGCCTCCGCGCCGCCGCGCCGGGAGGCACGCGATGAACGAGCGTCGGGCCGCGCTGTGCCCATTTCTCGTCCCGGTCGTCGCCGACCGGCTGTGGCTCCAGCTCCGGGGCGGCTATTGCCGCCGCCCCGACGGGCGGGTACGCGCGCCCGCCCGGGCGACCATCCTCGAGGTCTGCACGACGCCGCAGCACCTGGGATGCGCCGGCTACCGGGCGGCGATGGCGGCGGGCCCGGACCCGGACGCGAGATGCGCGGCGGGCTCGCCGCGCTCCGCGTCCACGGCCAGGACCGTCCCCGTCAGCCGCTCGGGCAGCTGAGCGGCCGGCCGGCGCTTCACCTTCCTGCACCGGCCCCCGGCGGTGGCGCGCGCCGGGCGAGAAGAGTATGCTCGGGGTCGCGAGGCCCCGGAGAATCTTCGTGGTTCCTCCGCTCGCCGCATGAAGCTACGGTCGCATCTCCTGGCCCTGTCGCTCGGCACCCTGGTGCCGATGATCCTGTTCGCGCTCGTCGCCGCCGCCCTGTTCGTCGACAGGGAGCGCAAGACCTTCGAGCGCGGCGCCCGGGAGCGCATGCACGCCATCCTCGCCGCGGTGGACACGGAGCTCCGCAGCGCGATGGGGGCACTGCACGTGCTGGCGACCTCCCGGCACCTGGACACCGGGGATCTGGCGTCCTTCTACGCCGACGCGACGCAGGTGCTCCGGAGCCAGCCGGACTGGGTCACCATCAACCTGGCGGCCCTCTCCGGCCAGCAGCTGCTCAACCTCGCTCGCCCGCTCGGCGCCGCGCTGCCGAACATCGGCAGCCTGCCCAGCTTCGAGCAGGCGCTCCGGACCGGCCAGCCCGTGATCGACGACATCCTGCTCGGTCCCGTCACCGGGCAGTACGACGTCGCCGTCCGGGTGCCCGTGGTCCGCCAGGGCGTCGTGAAGTTCGTGCTCTCCGGGGTCCTGAAGCCCGACGCGATCGACCGGCTGCTGGCCGCCCAGCGGCTGCCGCCCGACTGGGTCGGCATCGTCATGGACCGCCGGCACCGGATCGTGGCCCGGACTCTCACGCCCGGGCTGGCGGCCGGCCAGCTGGCCCCCGAGAGTGCCCGCGCGGCGCTGGCGAGCGCCCCTGAAGGCTGGTATCGCGGCCGGAGCCTCGAGGGGCGCGCCGTCTACACCCTGTACGTCCGCTCCCCGTTCAGTGGCTGGACGGTGGCCATGTTCGTCCCGGCCGAGGCCGTCGAGGCGGTGGAGCGCCGCGCCCTGGCC
>JBBIIW010000095.1:0-8681 GCA_037446305.1 Candidatus Rokuibacteriota bacterium | reverse complement strand
GTCGGCCGGCCGCCGCCGGCGACCGCCTCGCGCTGCACTCCGTCTGGTCGGCTTCACTCCTCGCTCGTCCAACGGTCTCCTCCATCTCTGGCGCGTGACTGGAATCTGCTCCCGGATGGCTGGCGACGAGCAGCGCACATCCCGGTCAGCAACGCCGATGCCAGACGCCGGGATGGCCCTGGATAGACACACGATTTCCGTGGCTTATACTCTTGACGCTGAGACCGATTCGAGGCAGGCTCCGGCGTCCGGGCGACACGGGGGGGTGTCAAGTCGTCCCGGGGGCCCCGAGCCGTGCCGGGCCGCGTGAGGCGTGCACGCTTGAGGCGTTTGCTATAGAGAAGAACGAGGGCACGCCGGACCGAGGCCGACGCCATGAGAATCGCGCAGGTCGCCCCGCTCTATGAACGGGTGCCGCCCGTGCTCTACGGGGGCACGGAGCGCGTCGTCAGCAGCCTGACCGAGGAGCTGGCGCGTCGCGGACACGATGTCACGCTGTTCGCCAGCGGTGACTCCCGGACGGCGGCGCGGCTCGTCCCCGCGGTGGCGCGGGCGCTGCGGCTCGACCCCGAGGCGCCCGATCCCACCGCCGCCCACGTGCTGCAGCTGGCCCAGGTCTTCGAGCGGGCGGGGGACTTCGACATCATCCACTGTCACGTGGACTGCCCGGCATTCCCGTTCGGCCGGCTGGTGCGTACTCCGACGCTGCACACGCTGCACGGACGGCTGGACCTCCCCTGGCTCCTCCCGCTCTTCCATCACTTCCACGACCTGCCGCTGGTCTCCGTCAGCGACGCCCAGCGAGCGCCCCTGCGGCACCTCTCCCTGCGCTGGGTGGGGACGGTGCACCACGGCGTGTCGCTGACCCGGCTGCCCTTCTCCGCCCGGGGCGGCCGGTACCTGGCCTTCCTCGGGCGCCTGGCGCCCGAGAAGCGGCCCGATCTCGCCATCGAGGTCGCCGAGCGCGTCGGGCTGCCGCTCAAGATCGCGGCCAAGGTGGACGCGGCGGATCGGGCCTACTTCACCCGGGAGATCGCCCCCCGCCTCCACCACCCGCTGATCGAGTTCATCGGCGAGATCGGCGACGAGGACAAGGGGCGGTTCCTGGGCGACGCCCTGGCGCTGCTGTTCCCCATCGACTGGCCGGAGCCCTTCGGCCTCGTCATGATCGAGGCCATGGCCTGCGGCACGCCGGTGATCGCCCGCAAGCGCGGCTCGGTCCCCGAGATCGTCGTGCCGGGGACCACCGGGTTCGTGGTGGAGACGGTGGACGAGCTGGTGGACGCGGTGAAGCGGGTGGACATCATCGATCGCGCCGCCTGTCGCCGGCACGTCGAGGAACACTTCACGGTGGAGCGGATGGCCGACGGCTACGAAGCCATCTACCGCGCGCTGACCGCCGCGTGACCCGTCAGGTCCCCCCCGACGACCTGATCGTCGGCGATCGCTACTACATCCTCGCCTCCAGCGTGGCCGGCGACCTGCCCAAGCTCGTGCTGAAGCACGACGAGGCGTTCCTCGTCGCCGACCGGCGCGGCGACATCCCCGCCCTGCCCGGCAGCGAGTTCGGCTTCTACGTGGACGGCACGCGCATGCTCCGCCAGCTCGACCTGCGGCTGCACGGTGGCCGGCCCCTGCTGCTCAACGCCACCCTGGCCGAGGAAGGGCTGGAGTGCGCCATCGACCTCACCAACCCCGACGTGCTGGGCGAGGAGCACGTCGTCCTGCCCGGCCGGACACTGCGCATCCGGCGCCACCTGGTCCTGTACGCCAATCGCCTGTACCAGGCCCTGAGCATCGAGAGCTTCGCCCGCCAGCCGCACGACCTCGAGCTCCGGTGGGCGGTGAGCGCCGACTTCGTGGACGTCTTCGAGGTGCGGGGGCACCCCCGCCCCCGCCGGGGGCAGCTGCTGCCCACCGAGGTCCGTCCGGCGGCCGTCGAGCTGGGCTACCGCGGCCTCGACGGCCTCGCCCGCCGGACCCTGATCGAGTTCCAGCCGGCCCCGGCCAGCGTGGACCCCACCGGCGCGCGCTACCGGCTCCGTCTGGAGCCGCGGGGTCGCCTGGAGCTGGTGGTCACGGTCTCGGCCTGGACCGACGGCGCGCCGGTCGGGCCGCCCCTGCGCTGGGACGAGGCCCTGGCCCGCCGGTCGGCCGTCGTGGACGGCCTGCGCCGGTCGGCCACCCGCGTGGAGGCCGATCACGAGCTGTTCAACGCCTGGATCGGGCGTGCCCGCAGCGACCTGCACCTGCTGCTGACGGACACCCCCGACGGCTTCGTGCCCTACGCCGGCATCCCGTGGTTCGTGGCTCCGTTCGGCCGGGACAGCCTCATCACCGCCCTCCAGACGCTGCCCTTCGAGCCGGAGATCGCCCGCGGCACGCTGCGCTTCCTGGCTCGCCACCAGGGACTCACCGACGATGCGTTCACCGACCAGGAGCCGGGCAAGATCCTGCACGAGCTGCGGCGCGGCGAGCTGGCCGCTTGCCGCGAGATCCCCTTCGTGCCGTACTACGGCACCGTGGACGCCACGCCGCTCTACCTGATGCTGCTGGCCGAGTACCTGCGGTGGACCGGTGATCTGTCACTGGCCCGGGAGCTGTGGCCCACGGCCGAGCGCGCGCTGGCCTGGATGACGGCCGACGGCAACGGCGAGCCCGAGTACCTGCGGTACCAGCGGCGGTCGCCGCTCGGCCTGGACAACCAGGGCTGGAAGGACTCTCACGACGCCGTGGCTCACGCCTCCGGCGCGCTGGCCAAGCCGCCGATCGCGGTCGTGGAGGCCCAGGGCTACCAGTACGGGGCCCTCCTCGGCGTGGCCGGCCTGGCCGAGGCGCTGGCCCGCCCGGCCCTGGCCGCGGCGCTCCGGCAGCGGGCGGCCCGACTGCGCGCCCGCTTCGAGCGCGACTTCTGGCAGGAGGACCTGCAGTTCTACGCCCTGGCCCTGGACGGGGCCGCCGAGCCCTGCCGCGTCATCACCTCGAACCCCGGCCACTGCCTCTGGACGCGGCTGGTGGACGACAGCCGGGCGGAGGCGGTGGCCCGGCGGCTCATGGCCGAGGACATGTTCACCGGCTGGGGCCTGCGCACCCTCTCCTCGCGCGAGCGGCTCTACAACCCGATGAGCTACCACAACGGCTCCGTCTGGCCGCACGACACCGCCATCGCGGCCCTCGGCCTGCGCCAGTACGGGCAGACCGAGGCCTTCCTCGCCCTGGCCACGGGCCTGTTCCAGGCCGCCATGCACTTCGACGGCCTCCGCATGCCGGAGCTGTTCTGCGGCTTCCCCCGCCAGCCCGGCCACGGCCCGACCCGGTACCCGGTGGCCTGCTCGCCGCAAGCGTGGTCGGCCGGCGTGGTGTTCCAGCTGGTGGCCGGCATGCTGGGCCTGCTGCCCGATGCCCCCGCCAATCACCTGACCCTCAACCGGCCCCGCCTGCCTTCCTGGCTGCGCTGGCTCGAGGTCCACGGGCTGCGCGTGGGCCGGTCGCGCGTCAGCCTGCGCGCCTCGCAGAGCCGGGAGGGCGCCGCCGTGGAGCTGCTGGCCCGCGAGGGCGACGTGGAGGTGGTCGTCCGGCGGTGAGGCCCGGCGGGCGGCCGCCCCGCGCTATCATGGCGGCCGAGGTCGCTCCATGCGCATCGCCACCTGGAACGTCAACTCCCTGCGCGCGCGGCTCGAGAAGGTCCTCTGGTGGCTGGAGCGGGCCCGTCCCGACGTGCTGCTCATGCAGGAGACCAAGCTGGCCGACGCCGACGCCCCCGTGGGCGAGCTCGAGAAGGCCGGCTACGCGCTGGCGCATCACGGGGAAGGACGCTGGAACGGCGTCGCCATCGCCAGCCGGGTGGGCCTCGGCGAGGTGACGACGAACTTCGGGGAGCCGCTGCGAGCGGCCCGGACCCCCGACGTCGCCGACGACGAGCCGCTGGCCGAGGCCCGGATGATGGCGGCGGTGTGCGGCGGCATCCGGGTCGTGAGCCTGTACGCGCCGAACGGCCGCGCCGTCGGCTCGCCGTTCTACGAGGCGAAGCTGGCCTGGTTCGACCGCCTGGCCCGGTGGCTCGCCGACACGCGCGACCCGGGCGAGCCGCTGGTGCTGGGCGGGGACTTCAACGTCGCGCCCGAGGACCGCGACGTGTGGGACCCCGCCGCCTGTCACGGCGGCACCCACGTCTCGGAGCCGGAGCGGCGGGCCTTCGCGCGGCTGTGCGCCTGGGGGCTGACCGACGCCTACCGGCTCCATCACCCGGAGCCGGGCCGCTACACCTGGTGGGACTACCGGGCCGGGAACTTTCACAAGAACTTCGGGATGCGCATCGACCACCTGCTCGTCACCGCGCCGGTCGCCGCGCGCACCGTGTGGGCGGAGATCGACCGGGAAGCCCGCAAGGGCAAGCCGGCGCCCTCCGACCATGCCCCGCTGGTGATCGACCTCGACGAGCCGGGCCGGCCGTTCGACGCCGGCTGGGCCAGCGCGGACGGCCGCATCGCCGCCCGCCGCGCGCGCTGAGCGGCCGAACCCGGTCAGCAGTCGAAGAACTCGTTCGTGTAGTACTCCGCGGTCGGCCTGGTCTGGATCTGGCCGTAGGTGCGCTGCAGCTCCAGCAGGCTCTCCCAGTCGGCCGTCGCCATCCAGCCGGCCGGCCGGCCGCGGCTGGCCGGCGTGAACATGAGCCCGGCGGTGTCCTTCCACTGCTGGAGATTCAGCGCCAGCGAGCCGGCCTTGGGAAACATCTGGATCAGCGCCCGCGCCGCCTCCTCGGGGTTCCGGGCCGCCTCCGTCCACGCCCGGCTGGAGGCGCGGACCATGCGGCAGTTCAGGTCTCGCTCGCCCAGATGGCGGGTGTGGATGAGCAGGCCCTGGGACAGCGCGTTGACCCCGTAGTCCGCGTAGCGGAAGTAGGCCGTCCTCCGCTTCGTCTGCTCCTCGATCTGGCCGGCCTGGGTGGTGAAGTACCCGCCCATGGCGTCCACCTGCCCGGTCATCACGGCGGTCATCTTGCCCCGGGGGTCGAAGTACACCTCCTGCACCTTGCTCTTGTCCACGTTGTTGACCTTCAGCAGGGCCTGGAAGGCCTGGTGGATGGAGTCGCCGGCGGTGAAGGAGACCTTCTTGCCCTCCAGGTCCTTCGGACCCTTGATGTCCCTGTCGGCGAAGTAGATGATGCTGAGGGGGCTGGTCTGGACGAAGTTGGCGATCATCCTGACCGGCACGCCCTTGGCCATCAGGCCGGCCATGGCGTAGGCGTCCGCGTAGCCGAAGCGGTCGCTGCCGGCGCCGATCGCCTGCACCACGGGCCCGGAGCCGTTGCCTTCCAGGATCTGCAGGTCGATGCCCTCGGCCTCGTAGAGGCCCGTCTTGACGCCATAGGCGAACGGGGCGTGCTCGCCGTAGGCGTACCAGTTCAGGCGCAGCGTGACCTTCTCCATCTTCGGCTGGGCGGCCGGGGAGCCGCCCCCGAGCAGTCCCGGCAGGGCGGCCAGCCCGACGACGAGCAGGGCGAGGCGACGCGTCATGATGTGGTCCTCCCTCAGAGCGTGCCGGCGGCGGCTTCCAGGCGCCGCGAGGCATGCCACGGAATCAGGAGCCGCTCCATCCAGTCGACGAGCAGGAACAGCACGGTGCCGATGGCGGCCAGGATCAGGATGGTGGCGAACGAGAGCCTGGTGTTGAGCATGGCATTGGCCTGCAGGAGCGCGTAGCCCAGTCCCCGGTCAGCCTGGATGAACTCCCCGACGATCGCCCCCACCACGGCCAGCGTCACGGCCACCTTCAGGCCCGCGAAGACGCTGGGCAGGGCGTGGGGAAACCGGATCTTGAGGAAGACCTTCACCGGGGAGGCGCCCATGGAGCGGGCCAGGTGCAGCATCTCCGGCTCGACGGAGCGGAGGCCGACGACGGTGTCGATGACGACGGGGAAGAACGCGATGAGGAAGGCCACCAGGATCTTGGGCGCGATCCCCAGCCCCGCCCAGAAGATCAGGAGCGGCGCGATGGCGATCTTGGGGATGGACTGCGAGGCCACCAGCAGCGGGTACACCGCGCGCTCCAGCAGCGGCGAGGCGACGATCAGCATCGCCAGCGGGATCCCGACCAGGACGGACAGCAGGAAGCCGGCCAGGATCTCGCCGAGCGTCACCAGCGCGTGCGGCGCCAGGTAGCGCCACTCGGACCCCAGCGCGGTCAGGACCCCGCTGGGCGGCGGCAGGAGGTACTCGGGCAGTCCGCGCAGCTGGACGAGCCCCTCCCAGGCCAGCAGCGCCACCGCCACGGTGGCCAGCGGCGGGCCCCAGCGCCTCCACCTCACGGGCCGGCGCCCCCGTCCAGGTCCCGCAGCACGCCGTGGGCCAGGAAGCGGTCACGGACCCGGCGGGCGTAGGCGGCGAAGCTGGCTTCCTCCCGCACGCCCAGCCGGCGCGGGCGGGGCAGCGCGACCTCCACGACGGCGTCCACGCGGCCGGGGCGCGGCGTCATGACGATCACGCGGTCGGCCAGGAAGATCGCCTCGCTGATGGAGTGGGTGATGAACAGCACCGTCTTGCCGCCGCGCGTGCAGAGTCCCTGGATGTCCAGGGCCATCTGATCCCGGGTCAGGGCGTCGAGGGCCCCGAACGGCTCGTCCATCAGGAGCAGCGGCGGATCGTGGATCAGCGCCCGGCAGATGGCCACCCGCTGGCGCATGCCGCCCGACAGCTCGTGCGGCAGGCGGTGCTCGAAGCCCTCCAGGCCCACGCTGCCCAGCAGCTGCCGGGCTGCCTCGCGGTAGCGCCGGGGATCCAGGCCGCGCATCTCGATCTGGAGCAGGACGTTGTCCAGCGCGCTCCGCCAGGCCAGCAGCACCGGGTTCTGGAAGACGATGCCGAGATCGGTCTGGGGCCGGTCCACCACCCGTCCATTGATGCGCACGGCGCCGGCCGTGGGGCGCAGCAGCCCGGCGATGAGCATCGTCAGCGTGCTCTTGCCGCACCCCGACGGGCCGACGATGGCCAGGAACTCTCCCGCGCGCACGTCGAACGCCACGCCGTCGAGCGCGCGCACCTCCCCCTCGGGCGTGGCGAAGGCCCGGCTGACGTCGAGGACCTCGACCAGGCTCGGGCGGCTTCCCATGCGCGCGCGGGCATTGTACCCTCCCGGCAAGGCGGCTGGCCCGGTATGGTAACGTCCCCGCATGCTCGACGCCACGCGTGACCTGATCCTGCCCACCACCATCACCGGCTCCTACCCCCGCCCGGCCTGGTTCACCGAGGGCCTCCGGGGGCGGGCGTTCAAGGAGGCTCTGGGCGACGCCGCCTTCCGCGAGCAGTACCAGGACGCCGTCACCTGCCTGATCCGCGACCAGGAGCGGGCCGGGCTGCACATCGTCACCGACGGCGACTCCCGCTTCGATCTCACCGTCGGCGGCAAGTCGTGGTTCTACTACCCGATCGAGCGCCTGCGCGGCATCACCGGTCACGTGGACCGCGCGGTGACCGGCGGCTGGAAGACGATCCGGCCCGGCCACATCCTCTACGAGGTGATGGAGGCGTACCAGCCGGCCGTGGTCGGCGCCCGCCTCGAGGCCGGGCCCCTGCAGTATGCGGAGCTCTTCAAGGTGGCGCAGCGCTGCACCGACCGGCCCGTCAAGTTCGGGGCCATCAGCGCGCAGACGCTGGTCAAGATGCTGGTGGACCGTCACTACGGCTCCGAGCGATCGCTCATCCTGGAGCTGGCCGACATCTTCAACGCCGAGCTCCGGGCCGTGGCCGCCGCCGGCTGCCGGGTGATCCAGCTGGAAGAGCCCCGGCACCACATCGCCGCCGCCGACGGCTCCGCGACCGAGAGCGATCTGCAGTTCTTCACCGACGCCGTGAACCGCGAGATCCGTGACGTCCCGACCGAGATCTGGCTGCACACGTGCTGGGGCAACCCCAACCAGCAGCCCCTGCACTGGGAACGGCCGAGCTACGAGCGGGTGCTGCCCTACCTGCTGGGAACGAACGCCGACGTCATCACGCTGGAGTGCGCCTCCACCGGCGGCCGCGACCTGCCCCTGCTGTCGAAGTACCGGAGCGACAAGAAGATCGCGATCGGGGTGGTGAGCCACACGGTGACGGCCGTGGAGCCGCCCGAGGTCGTGGCGCGCCTCATCCGGCGGGCGCTGGAGCACGTGCCCCCCGACCGGCTGATCCTGACGACCGACTGCGGCTTCGGGCGCGAGGGGCTGTCGCGGCGGATCGCGTTCTACAAGTGCGTGGCCATCAACCTGGGCGCCAACCTGGTGCGGCGGGAGCTCGGCCTGCCCGAGGTGCCCGTCCCCGCGGCCGATCCGCGCTTCACCTTCGCGGGGTGACGCCGGCCGGCCGGCGCGGTCCGTGAGCGTCTGGGCCATCGTGCTCGCCGCCGGCACCGGCGCGCGGTTCGGGGGGCTCAAGCAGTTCGCGCGGCTGGCCGGGCGGCCTCTGGTCGATCACGCGGTGGAGACGGCGGCAACCGTCTGCGACGCGGTCGTGGTGGTGATCCCGCCCGGGTGGACCTGGCAGGGGCCCGCGGTGACGGCCGCGGTGGCCGGGGGACCGACGCGCGCTGCGTCCGTGCGCTGCGGCCTCGCCGCTGTCCCCGACTCCGCGCGGATCGTCGTGGTTCACGACGCCGCACATCCGCTGGCGCCGGCCCACCTGTTCCGGGCCGAGATCGGAAGAGCA
>JBBIIW010000094.1:0-8749 GCA_037446305.1 Candidatus Rokuibacteriota bacterium | reverse complement strand
TACGCGGCGGTGATGGGGCTGGTGTTCGTGGCGGCCGTCCTGTGGGCGCCGCAGGGCCTGGTGGGCCTGGCCGCCCGCCTGCGGCTCCGCGCGCCGGCGGCGGCGGGATCCTGACGATGGCGGCGCCGGCGGTCGCGGTGGAGGCGCTCACCAGGGAGTTCGGCGGCCTCCGGGCCGTGGACCGGGTGTCGCTGGCCGTCGCGCCGGGCGAGCGCCGGGTCCTCATCGGCCCCAACGGCGCGGGCAAGACGACGCTGTTCCACTGCATCACCGGCTCCCTCCGGCCCACGGCCGGCCGGGTGGCCCTGTTCGGCCGCGACGTGACCGGCCTGGCCGAGCACCGCCGCACGGCGCTGGGGGTGGGCCGCACGTTCCAGATCTCCAACGTCTTCCCGGACCTGTCCGTGCTCGAGAACCTGGCCCTGGCCGCGCTCGGCACCGACCGCCGCAAGTGGGTGATGCACCGGCCGGTCGCGGCCTTCGAGCGCGTGCGGCGCGCGGCCGAGGAGGGCCTGGAAGCCGTCGGCCTCGCGCCCCGCGCCGGTTACCCGGTCCGGCTCCTCTCCTACGGCGAGCGGCGGCAGCTGGAGCTGGCCCTGGCGCTGGCCTCGCGACCGCGCGTGCTCTTCCTGGACGAGCCGTGCGCGGGCCTGGCCCCCGCCGAGCGGCAGCGCATCTCGCGCATGATCGGGGCGCTGCCGCGGGCGCTCACGGTGGTGATGATCGAGCACGACGTGGACGTGGCCCTGGGGCTGGCCGACCGGGTGACGGTCCTGCACCGCGGCCGCGTCATCCTGGAGGGGACGCCGGCCGAGGTGCGGACCAATCCCGAGGTGCGCGAGGTCTACTTCGGTCATGTCTGAGCCCCTGCTCCGCGTCCGGGACATCCACACCTACTACGGCGACAGCTACGTGCTGCAGGGGCTCAGCCTCGATCTCGCCGCCGGCCAGATCGTGGCCATCCTCGGCCGCAACGGCATGGGCAAGACCACGCTCATCCGCTCCATCGCCGGCCTGACCCCGCCCCGGCGGGGCGAGGTCCTCTTCAAGGGCCGCTCCCAGCGCGGGCTACCGCCCTACGCCATCGCCCAGCAGGGCCTGGCCATCGTGCCGCAGGGCCGGCGCATCTTCCGGTCGCTCACCGTGCGCGAGAACCTGCTCCTGCCCACCAGCCGCCTGGCCGGGCGGCCGGCGCCGGCGGGGGCCGGCGACGGGCAGCGGACGCGCTGGGACCTGGCCGGGGTCCTGCGCGAGTTCCCCCAGCTGGCCGAGCGCATCGATCACCCGGGCGGCGCGCTGAGCGGGGGCGAGCAGCAGATGCTGGCCGTGGGCCGCGCGCTGATGGCCAACCCCGACCTGGTGCTGATGGACGAGCCCTCGGAGGGCCTGGCTCCGCGGCTCGTGCAGCAGGTCGAGCGGATCATGAAGAGCGTGCGCGACCACGGCCACGCCATCCTCCTGGTCGAGCAGAACTTCGCCCTGGCCATGGCGGTCGCCGACTACCTCTACGTCCTCACCTCGGGACGCTTCGTCTTCCAGGGCACCCCGGCCGAGCTGTCCCGGGCCACCGACATCCTCGACCACCATGTGGGCGTCGCCGAGAGCCGCCCCTGAGAGGAGGACAGGCGCCATGCCGGCTCATCACGTCCTGAACCCGTCCCCGGAGACGGTGCACTGGGGCTACCTGGACGCCGCCATCCCGCCCCGCCTGACGGTCGAATCGGGCGACATCGTGACGGTGGACACCGTCTCCGGCGGCCCCGCCGAGATCGCTGACCTCGCCATCCTGCGCCCGGATCACCGCGAGATCGTCCAGAAGGTCCGGCAGGGGCCGGGCCCTCACATCCTCACCGGGCCCATCGCGGTGCGGGGCGCCGAGCCCGGCGACACGCTGGAGGTCCGGATCCAGGCCATCGAGCTCACGGTCGACTGGGGCTGGAACGTGATCCGGCCCCTCAAGGGCACGCTGCCCGAGGACTTCCCGGCCTTCGAGCGGCGGGTGATTCCCATCGACCGCAAGGGCCTGACCGCCCGGCTGCCCTGGGGCCCCACCATCCCGCTGCGCCCCTTCTTCGGCATCGTGGCCACCGCGCCCCGGCCCGAGTACGGGATGTGCAGCTCGGTGGAGCCGCGCGAGTTCGGCGGCAACATGGACAACAAGGAGTTCGTTCCCGGCACCTCGGTCTTCCTGCCCGTCTTCGTGCCCGGGGCGAACTTCTCGGCCGGCGACGGGCACGCCGTGCAGGGCGACGGCGAGGTCTGCCTGACGGCGCTGGAGACGTGCCTGCGGGGCACCTTCCAGCTCGTGCTGCACAAGACGCTGCGCCTGACGTTCCCCCGCGCCGTCACGCCCACCCACTACATCGCGATGGGAATGGACCCGGACCTGGACGACGCCGCCCGCCAGGCCCTGCGCGACATGATCGCCTGGCTGGCGGCCATGAAGGGCTGGACGCGGTCGGAGGCCTACGTGTTCTGCAGCCTGGCCTGCGACCTCCACGTCACGCAGCTCGTGGACGGCAACAAGGGCGTCCACGCCATGGTCAGCCGGGCGCTGCTCGAGTAGGCCGTCGCGGGCGGTCGGGCGGCGGCTACCGGGAGTCGAGGGCGGCGGTGGACGGCGGCACGGGCCGGCCGAGCGGCGGGTACCCGACGGCCACCCCCACCAGGCGTAGCTCGTCGTCCACGCTTCTCCGCCGCCGCTCTTCGGGCGCCTCTTCCCGGCGCCCGGGGTCGCGCCGGTCGAGCACGACGTCCACGGCCGGATCCGTGCTGAACAGCGCGCGCAGCGGCTCCCGCAGGTGCTCGCGCTCGCGGGAGACGATGAGCAGCAGGCGCCCCGGCAGCAGCCGGCGCAGGCGCATGGCCTGCTGCATGGCCGCCGCGGCGAAGTGGGCCCGCCGCATCGAGAACGAGGGGTGGTCGGCGAGCCAGAGGTAGCCCAGCAGCGCCGTCAGCACCTCGCGCACGCCGTGAGCCGGATCGGGCGTCCCCGTGATCAGCGGCCGGGCTGGCCCGGCCTGGGTCATTCGCACGGAGACGAACAGCAGGCAAGGGCGATGCCGCGGGCCGGGGGGTCGAACAGGCACGGGTTTTCCGCGCCGCGCCGGCCGGCCGGGCCCGGACGCGCCCGGGAGCTTCTCCCGGTCGAGGGAGAACCTCCCTACTTCAGGACGTCGCGGAGGAGGCCGACCACGGTGTCCGGCTGCTCGAGATGAGGCATGTGCCCGGCCCCCTCCACCGTCTCCAGGCGGGCGCCGGGGATGCGACGGACGAACTCCTCGCCGTAGACCGGGGGGACCAGCGCGTCCTGCCGGCCCCACACGACGAGCGTGCGGGCCGTCACGCGGTGCAGGCGCTTCCTCAGGCCCTTGTCCGGCAGCGGCCAGATGAACTTGCCGGTCGTGCCCATGGCCCAGACCAGTCGCACCTGCGCCATGGCCGCCGCCTCGGCATCCCCGCCCGGGGCGAACAGCTGCTGCGCGACGGTCCCCCCGGGATCCGCGAAGATCCGGCCGGGGAGCTGCCCGGGATTGAGCATCATCCAGTTCACGACGGGCGCGTCGTCGCGCCAGAGGCCGATCGGGGCGATGAGGCCCAGCCCCCGCACGCGGCGCGGAGCATGGGCGGCCAGCTCGCAGGCCACCATCCCGCCGAACGAGTGGCCCACGACGATGGCCGTCTCCAGCCCCAGCGCATCGAGCAGCTCGTCGTAGCAGAGGACCAGGTCCCACAGGCCGTCGAGCTGGGAGGCGTCGTCGGGCCGGCCCGGCGTCGTGCCGGGATGCTCGGGCGCATGGACGGTGAACGTGCGGGCCAGGTGGTCGAGGAAGGGGTCCCAGGTCAGGCCCCAGGGCCCGTGCAGGAACACGAGCGCGGGGCCGCTGCCCTTCGAGAGCACCCGGAACCGGACCCGTTCCTGGAAGACGGCGTGGGCGTGCGGGTGGGGCTCGGTCACGACCGGGCCCCGCGGCCGGCGGCCGTCGCCGCCGGTGCCGCGCGCAGGCGCTCGGGCCACCACTCGTTCACCCAGCCCTCGTCGTCCCAGATCCCCCGCAGGTGCGGCAGGACCTCTCGCGCGAAGCGGTCGATGTTCTCGATGGCCAGCTCGTGGGGCATCGAGCCGATCTGCAGCAGCACCATCAGGTTGCCCACCCGCAGGGCCTCGATGACCTCCTCGCGGAGCCGGTCCCGGACGGTGGCCGGGCTGCCGGCGATGACGTATCCCTTCTCGACGAAGTCGCGGTACCGGAGGTCCTTGGGGTTCTCGCTGCGGCGGACGGGGTTGCGGGCGGTGGCGACCAGGCTGCGGTAGTCCTGGTTGCCGGGCGGCGCGAACCAGGCGCCGGGCACGTGCAGGCACTTGTGGTAGAAGTACTCGACGTGCCGGGCGTACCTCGTCTCGGCCGCGGCGTCCGTCTCCGCCACCGCCACCAGCTGCAGGAACCCCGCGCGGTACGGGTTGGGCCGGCGGCCCTGCCGCGTCACCACCTCCCAGTAGCCGTCCATCATGCTGCGCGCCGCGCGGGCTCCCGAGTAGCTCAGGAAGCAGTAGCAGACGTCGTGCTCGACCGCGAAGTCGAAGGTGCTGATGCTGCCCGAGCCCGGCACCCACACCGGCGGGTGCGGCTGCTGGATGGGCCGGGGCCAGAGGTTGACGTGGGCCAGCTGGTAGTAGCGGCCGTTCCACGCGAAGATCTCGCGCGCCTGCCACGCCTTGAGCGTGAGGGCGAACGCCTCCCGGTACCGCTCGCGGTGCTCGAGCGGGGTGATCCCGTAGCAGAGGTTGACGTCCATGGGGCTGCCCAGCGGCAGCCCGGCCACCAGCCGGCCGCCGCTGATGCAGTCGAGCATCGCGTACTCCTCGGCCACGCGGATGGGTGGATTGGAGGTGGGCAGCGTGGAGCCCATCTGCACGATGGCCACGTCCAGGCCGGCCGTGCTGCGGGCCAGCACGCTGCCCATCAGGTTGGGATTCGGCATGAAGCCGTACGCGTTCTGATGGTGCTCGTTGGTGCAGACGCCGTCGAACCCCGCCCGGGCGGCGTAGAGCAGCTCGTCCAGCGTCCAGTTGTAGTACTGCCCCACCCGGCCGGCGTCGGCCAGCTCCCACCAGGGCGGTGTCACCCAGACCGACTCGTAGCGGCGCTCGAAGTCTCCGGGCAGCTCGCGGTGGGGCATCAGATGGAAGGCGCTGATCTTCATGCCGTCTCCCTGGCGCGCAGCTCGGTCACGTGTTCATCGCCGAGGGTTCGCGCCGCATCGCCGCGCTCGGCCCGACCCGGCGTGGCGGCAGTGATAGCCTGGGCGGCCGGAAGGTGTCAAGGCGGCCGCGCGGGTCCCGGTCGTCGCTTACCCGGCGGCGGCGGTCTGGAGATGGGTCCGGGCCTCGCGGACGACCTGAACGGCCGAGGCGCCGAGGAGGGCCGCGATCCCCAGGCCCACGGCGATGTCCGGCCAGGCCGAGCCGCTCGCCGCCACGCCGGCGGCGGCCAGAAGCACGGCTGCGTTGGCCACGACGTCGTTGCGCGAGCACAGCCAGGCCGAGCGCATGTTGACGTCCTCGGTCCGGTGGCGCCGGAGGAGGACGAGGACGGCAGCGTTGGCGGCCAGGGCCAGGAGGCCGACGGCGCTCATGACCTCGGCCGCCGGCACCACGCCGCGCGCCAGCTTGACGGCCACCTCCGCCAGCACCCCGAGGCCGAAGACGCCCATGATGGTCCCCTTGAGCAGCGCGGCCCGGGCCTGCCAGCCCCCGCCCCGGCCGACCGCGTAGAGGCTGAACCCGTAGACGAGGGCGTCACCCAGCATGTCCACGGAGTCCGCGAGCAGGGCGGTCGAGTGGGCCACGAGCGCGGCCCCCAGCTCGGCCACGAACATGGCCGCGTTCACGCCGAGCACGAGGCGCAGCACGCGCCGCTGCCGGGCCGGGACATCGGTGGCGATGGCGCAGCAGTCACAGCCGTGTGGATCCTCGCCCGGCGCGCCGCCAGCTCGGCGGGTCGCACCCGCTCGGCGGCCGTGACGGCGAAGGGCGCCCGGGCATCACCGGGCGCGCAGGAGCGTCCGGAGATTCTCGCCCAGGCGCGCCAGGGAGTCCGGATCGGTGGCCAGGTGATAGGCCCGGATCTCGCCGGTCCGATCCACCACCGCCACCCGCGCGCTGTGCAGCACGAGGCCGCGCGAGCCGTGGTGAGCCCAGGCGGCGGCCGGCTGGAGCCACGAGAGCGCGCCGCACGGCACGGGCCCGGGGTCGGCCGGATCGCTGACGCTGAGGCGGAAGCCGTCCCGGGCCAGGCAGTAGATCGCCCGCTTGTCGCCGGTGAGGAACCACCACCGCTCGGTGGCGCCGTAACGCTCCGCGTACCGGCGGAGCACCGCCGGCGTGTCGTGCTGAGGGTCCACCGTGATCGAGACCAGACGCAGGTCGGAGGCGCCGGCGAACTCGCGCTGGAGCCGGGCCAGGGCGAGGCTCTGCGTCGGGCACGACTCGGTGCACTCGGTGTAGATGAAGTCGGCGACCCAGATGGAGCCCCGCAGATCGTCCAGCGTCACCGGGCGGCCGGAGCGCTCGGTGAGCGTGAAGAACGGCACGCGGCCGTAGCGGCCGAGCCGCTCGAGATCGGTGGAGGTCGCCGCCCGCTCGGCTCGCTGGGCGAACAGCGCCGCTCCGGCGGCGCCCAGCACCACCAGCGCGGCCGCCACGGCCGCGATGACCACCCGCCGCGCTCGGCGGCTCACGCCCGTCTCCTCATCAGCGCCCAGTACACCAGGAGTCGGTCGCGGCGGCAAGCCGCGGGCCCGGTCAGGCCGCCGCCCAGCGCCCGTAAGCCTGGTCGGCCAGCGCGCCCAGGCCGGTGACGATCGCCGCCAGACCGATCAGCCCGCCCAGCACGGGCACGAGCCCGATCAGGGCGAGCAGCAGCAGGGCCAGGATCAGGGACAGCAGCCGGCCGCCCCTGGACAGGGCGGGGCGGCCGGCCAGGCGGGCGCCGAGATCGCCGAGGAAGACCGCCGCCGTCAGGTAGCCGAGCAGCAGCGCGACGGCGTAGAGGGCGATCACCACCAGGCCCACCGGGATCCCGATGACGGTCGCGAGCAGGACGAGGGCCGCCACCGGCGTGACGACGAGCAGGAGCAGGCCCAGGCCGGCGCTGCGCCAGGGGTGGCTGCCGATCGAGCGCGCCGCCGAGACCGCGAAGCGGGGGAGCAGCAGGAGCCACGCCACGCCTCCCACGATCAGGCCGCCGAGCAGCGCGGCCCAGGCGACCGTGAACGCGACGGCCCCCAGCCGGCCCGCGCGCGCGGCCAGATCGGAGGACACGGGCGTGATCCGGCCGCCGATCCGGGCTCCGGGGGCGATGCGGGCCGGGCGGACGCTGGCGTAGACGAGATCCCCGTGGATGCGGGCGGTGGGCAGCACGTCGATGGCGCCCGCCGACACCTGCACGTCTCCCTCCACCTCCCCGCCGAGCGTCACCGTGCCCGCCGCCACTCGCAATTCGCGGAGTACGCGCCCGGCCAGGGCCACCCGGCCGCCGGTGAGCCACGCCCGCCCCACCACGCGCGCCTCGGGGCCGACGCTCACCGTCCCCCCGGCCGCCACCAGGTCGCCTCCCACCTCGTTCTCCACGGTCACGCTGCCGCCGGCGGCCCGCACGTCGTCGCCGACCGGGCCGAGCAGGTTCACCGATCCGCCGGCCACGGTGACGTCGCCCTCGACCAGCCGCCGCACGTCCACGCTCCCGCCGGCCGCCACCAGGTCGCGCTCGATGTGGGCGCCGACCTCCACCCGGCCCCCCGCCACGTAGGTGTTCTCCGTCAGCGTCCCGCTCAGGACGACGGAGGCCCCGTGGTCCTGG
The DNA here is from genome assembly GCA_037446305.1 of Candidatus Rokuibacteriota bacterium. Classification (GTDB taxonomy): domain Bacteria; phylum Methylomirabilota; class Methylomirabilia; order Rokubacteriales; family CSP1-6; genus JBBIIW01. The sequence continues at coordinate 887 of JBBIIW010000094.1, read as the reverse complement.
GCCGCGAGGCGTGCGGGGCCCGGCAGGAGCGGGAGGACCAGCAGGATCGTGCCGGCGACATGCCCGGGTGTGCCCATCACTCGCTCCTTCCTGCTCGGGTGAACCGCGCCGCCTGCACGCCGTACGGGATCGGCTGCCAGGTGCGGACGCCCGCGTTGCCGTGGCGCAGCATCACCACCTCCGCGAGACGGCCGGCGTCGTCCACCCGGACCGTCAGCGGGATGCTCTCGCCGTCGATGGTCACGGTCACGCGGGCCCGCGTGTCGTCGAGAGGGTGCCAGGCGACGGCCTCGCCGGGAAGCAGGCTGGACGGCAGCCAGATGCTCTCGATGGCCAGGCGGTGGCGCGCCGACCGGCTCACGTCCGGCCCGCCGGCGCCCCCGACGGGCAGCAGCCCGAAGAGCGTCAGCCGCACGGAGCCCCGGCCGTCGGCGTACTCATCGCGCACCCGCACCGCGGCCATCCATCCTCGTGGCCGGGCCGTCCACACGAACCTTCGAGGCGGCTCCAGGACCTCCTGGCCGACGAGCTCGGTGGGGCGTCCGGCTCCAGGTGTGAGCACCATCCTGAACACGGTCTGCAGCCGCACCGAGGCGGCCAGCGGCGTGCCCGACGCCAGCGCGTGGCGCAGGTACCGGCGCGCCGGTTCCGGCAACCCGGCCGTCAGCTCGGGGTGGAAGACCGGGGCCGTCACCCTCGCGCGCCAAAGGCCCGGTCGCGAGCCCCCGCGAGATGCGGTACCGTAGCGGCACCGGCGGCCTTCCAGCCGGCCGCCGCCCGGAGGAGGACGCCATGAACGTCGAGTCGGGACAGCTCCGCCGCCGTGACGTCCTGCGCGGGGCCGGCGCGGCCGCCGTGCTGGCCGCCGGGGGCGCGCCGCTCGGGGC
>JBBIIW010000093.1:0-8802 GCA_037446305.1 Candidatus Rokuibacteriota bacterium | reverse complement strand
GGCCGGGGCAGTGCCGCCGCCCCGCGGGCGCGGCCGCCCGGGCGCCTCAGCGGGCGGCGCGTGGCCCCTTCCTCTCGCGGCGGGCCTCGTCCGGTCCCGTGGAAGAGCAACGCTTGTGCCCGTCCCGGCGCGGGTGGGCGCAAGGGGGACGGGGCTGACTTCGCTGAGGATTACGTCGGGCGGAGGCCGGGGCTCGTCAGGGCCGGCAACACGGCCCTGCAGGCGATTGCCCCGACTCCCCGCCGCGGTCTGGCTGGATCAGCAGGGAGGGGATGCGCAGCTGTCGCCGCCGCCGCCACCCCCACCACCGCCACCGGCGAGCCCGATGACGCCGCCGATGACCACCACACCGGCGAGCACGCCCAGCCCTACCTTGGCCCCCGTGGACAGGCCGGCGGTCTTCGGCGGCTGGACGGCGGGCGGCGTGACCTGCGCGGGCGTGGTGTGGTTGCTGGCGTAGAAGACCGGCCCCACCGTGTAGCCCACGTAGCCTCCGTTGACGTCGAAGAGCGGCGAGGCGTCGGACGCCAGGTCCTTCGGGATGCCGGCCTGCGCCAGCTGCACCAGCCGGGCCGGCACCGGACCGGTCAGGTTCGCGGTGAAGCCGGGCGCCACCACCAGCTGGCCCTCGGCGTCCAGGTAGCCGATGCTCTCGCCCGTCGGCAGGAACACCCCGCGCGCGCCGGCCGGCGGTGAGGCCGGGCTGTCGGCCGTGAACAGGTAGCCCTCGCCCTCGGGTCGCGCCGGGAAGAACACCGGCGCGCGGCTGGCGACCAGGACCGGCCGCGCCGGCTCGGGCCGCCGGGCCTGCAGGCTGCCCTGCGTCATCCTGAGACCGGTCAGCTCGGCGCCGCCCACCACCAGCTCACCGGCCATGCGCTCCCGGCGCACCGGCTCGAGGCGCGCCGACGGCGTGACGATCCGCACCCGCGTCTCGGGCGGCAGCTCGAAGGTGAGCCGGCCGTAGCGCACGGTGATCTCGGTGACGGCGTCGGACTCCTTCACGCCGAGCGCCGTGAAGGGCAGCGCGGTCAGCCGCGAGCCATCGCCCAGCCGCAGGATGACCGAGCCGCTCGAGCTGCGCAGCTGCGCGCCGTCGATGAGCGGCAGCGAGCGCGCCCCGACCGCGAGCCAGCTCTTGCCGCCGTCGATGGACAGCGTCGCGGCCCGCACGCCGCGGGCGGTGCCCAGGACGGCCGTGGCGCCCGCCCCGGGCAGCGGCGGCAGCAGCGCGTGGATGGCCGCGATGACGACGAGCGTCTTCCAGATACGACGTGGCCTGGTGCGCATAGCAATTGCCCCCTCCCGCGCGCGGCGCCCGACACGACGCAAGACACCGCCGCCCGGTGAACGGTGACTCTAGCACGAGGCGCGGGACGCGGGGGAGCCCGTCCTTCCGGCCGACGGAACTGTCAGGACCGGTCACCCCCCCGGCCGCCGTCGCCTCGCCGTGACCTTGGGTAGAGGGAATCGCCTCCCCGGGGCCGCCGTCAAGTTTTCCGCCAGCCGGGACCCGGGACGCCCGCGATGTCGTCAGGGGACCTTACAGCGGGGCCCTCAGCACGCCCTCGATCTCCACCGTAACCGAGCGATGCATAACGCATTTCCTGGGTCTGGCACGGCCGATGCTGCTCCTCCGGCCTGCCTGATAACCGATCCGCCGGCTGTAAGAAGCGGTCGACCGCGGCTGATCGGTGACCAGAAAGGCATCGGAGCGCCCGGGGAGGGAACCCCGGTTGTCAGCAAGGTTGTCAGCCCCGCCACGACTCCAGGCCCAGCCTGAGAGGGAACCGAGGCGAGAGGCAGGGCGGGTGGGCCCGCCCATCCCGTGCCGCCGGTAGAGCGGGCCGGCAGCAGCGCGGAGTGGCCAGGAGCCGCTTTGCAACATTGTCGTCGTAGGACAGCTGGAGGACAGCATGACGAGAGTGCTTGCCGTATTCATCTCGGTGCTGACCGCCGTGTGGCCGCTCCTGCTGCCGCAGCCGGTCAGTGCCAATCCGTGCGGGACGACCGCCATGGAGTACTCGAACATCGACGCCCGGGCCGGACACAAGATCGACCAGTCCGGTCTGACCGTCATCGACCAGCACGGTAACGCCGGCAGCGGCGGGGCCGGCGGCGCGGGTGGCGCCGCGACGGGTGGCTTCGCGCAGACCACCAACAATCCGTACGGGGGTGAGGCCGTGGCCGTCAACGTGCCGATCGCCGCGGGCGTCAACCTCGGCGGCAACAAGGCCGACGCCAGCGGCGACACCAAGGGCGGCTACGCGAGCGGCGGCGCCGCGGGCTCGCTGGGCGCTTCGCTGGCCCTCTCGGCCGCGCGGGGTGGAGACGGAAACGATGGCAGCGGCACCGGCGGCGCCGGTGGCGCGCAGGTGCCGATCGCGGTCGGGGACATCATGGTCCCGCTGGCGGGCGACGATGCTGGCCGCAACACGCAGTGGGGCAGTGACAGCGACGCCAAGGCCTACGGGGCCAACGGCGGCAGCGGGACGGGCTTCGTGACCGCGGACGGCACGAGCGACGCGAAGAGCGCCGCGTTCAGCGCCGCCAAGGGCGGGGACGCCTCCGCGAACGCCCGCGACAGCCGGTCGGCGAGCGTCGACAATCCGCAGAGCGCCTCGGCGAGCAACAGCGGCAACAACGCCAACGCCAACGCCGGCAGCGCCTCCACCACGTCCAGCAACACCGGCGGCAACGCGACCGGCGGCGCCGGGGCGGTGGGCGGCGCCGGCGGGTCGACCGCCGAGCGGTTCGCCGACAACTCCCGGACGGCGCAGGCCGATCCGGTCACCCAGACCATCACGGTCAGCGCCACTGGCGACCCGTGCGCCCAGACCATCACCAACGCGACGGGCGTGCTGGCCATCAACGGCGTGAACGACATCAAGAACAGCATGATCCAGCAGGCGACGGCGCTGTCGGGCAACGCGGCCAACACCAGCGTCAACCTGGGGGCTGTGCCGAACCTTCTGAGCGGCTACAGTGCTCACGGCGGGGGCGCCGGCAGCAACGTCAACGTGAACCCGAACACCAACCAGAACACCAACATCATCGTCATCGGCGGTAGCGGGCAGTAAGCAGTTCAACCCGGGACGGCCTGGCAGCAGCGAGCTGGGCGCTGCCGCCAGGCCTGTCCTCTCCCGGCGCCCGTCGCGGTCGCCGGGCAGAGGCGGAGGTCGGTGAGGCCATCGTGATGAGAGTCCTCGTGGTGATCCTGGCCGCCGTGCTGCTGATCGCGCCGGAGGTGGTCCACGCGCAGGGCGGTTCCGTGGGCGCCACCAGCTCGACGGGGATGCTGGGGATCGCGGGTGGCAACGCGATCACCGGCTCCCAGATTCAGGGCTCCACGGCGGGGCTCGGCAACGCCGCCAACACCGCGGCCTCCGGTCTCACCGGTCAGAACGTCAACGCCAACCTCAGCACCAACCAGAACACGACCGGCATCAACATCGGCGGCGTCAACTACCAGGGCGGCGAGGGCGGTGGCGAGGGATACGTGGGCTCCACGTTCGCCTCTCCGAGCCAGTACATCGGATTCGGCAACTCGGTGAGCGTGAACCTGCCCCAGTTGCCCGGGTTCATCGGCATTCCCTCGAACTTCTCGCAGCCCTACAAGCCCGACCTGTGGGTGAACGGCCCGGGGCCGATCGTGCCCTCCACCCTCACCTTCGCGCAGGCCCAGGAGTGCCGCTCGGCCTGGATCAAGAGCGACTGGGACGGGGGAGAGCGGCCGCCGGTGGACTCGATCGAGCTCATCTGGCCCTCGCTCGGCCAGAAGTTTCCGACCCTGAGCAGCCCGACCAGCTACGTGGGCACGAGCAAGGTCTGGGCGACCGAGAAGTACTCCTTCATGGCCACGATCTGCGAGGCCGCCTACGAGGCGATGAAGCGCGGCGCCAACAAGGGCATCGTGACCTTCGTCATCCGGCCCAAGAACAAGGCCGCTGGCTTCGGGTTCGGCGGCACGAGCGGCGGCACCGGCCTGCCGGCCGGCGTCACCGCGACCCATCCCTATGCCCTGGCGGGTTCGCTGGGGCTCGGCACCGGCATCGCCTCCGCCTACGTGCAGGGTGAACTGATGATGCACGTGGTCGGCCTCCGGGAATCCGGCCAGGCCGAGGCGCCGAAGACCGCCCGGAACGGCACCAAGCCGCCGGCACCGCAGCTGGCCGACAGGCCGCGCGACGACGCCGAGCGGGCCCGGTCGAGGACGACCGAGCGGCCGTGGTTCGGGGCGCCTGACGCGCAGCCGCCCCAGGCCGACGCGCCCCCGGCCCCGCCCGCCAGCGGCACCACCAGCCAGGCGCCGGCCGACCCGAGCGCCGGGTTGCCGCTCTTCCCGATGCAGCAGGTGGCCGAGAAGCCGCAGGACGAGACGGGCGTGACCCGGGCGCCGGTCGTCGACAAGGCCTGGTTCGGCGGCGGCAGGGTGATCGGCCGGTAGGGTCGGTCGCGGCCCTTCCTACTCGAGCAGGACGAACCCGTCGAGGAAGGCCGTCAGCTCCGCCTGGTACTGCGGGAACAGCGGCGCGAACGTGTAGGTGACGAGCTGCACCGCGCCGCGCGGCCCGCTCCAGTAATACCCGTAGTGGATGAACGGCCCCATCGGGCCCGTGCCCTCGTACTGCAGGGCCAGGAGGGGGATGCCGTTGACGACCTTCCGCTCCTCGGCCGTGATCCGGGCGTCCGCTGCCTGCCGGCGCGCGTTCGTGAGGACGATCTGCCTCCAGGCCTCGGGGGGGACCCGGGTGGGCTCGGCGATGACCACGGCCCCCGCCTCACCCCGAACGTGGTGGAACTCGTACTCGGCGACGGGATTTTGCTTGCGCTGGTCCACTCGCCAGCGGGCCAGGTCCACCCAGATGCCATAGGGCACCTGCGAGCCGGCGAGGAGGATGGTGGCGCCCGGCGGCCGGGCCTTGACCACCGGGCTGCTTCCCACGGCCTTCGGCTCCTCGGCGAAGCGCCAGGTGCCGTCGGGCTGGAGGATCACGACGCGGCCGTCCTGGGTGATGGCCCGGAGGGCCTGGGCCGCGGCCGGGGCGGTGCTGAGGCAAACAGCCAGGAGGGCGCCGAGGACAGCCCGGCCACCGCGATCCGCCATGCGACCCACTATGCACCACGGCCGGGACCGCGGTAAACTTCCGACCGCCATTGCCTATGCTCTGGACCACCGCCCGTCTGACGTTCCTGCTCTGGGTGCTCCTGCTGCCGGCCGCGGGCACTGCCCGCGAAGTGGATCACCTCAAGGCCGGCGTCGAGGCCGCCGACCGGGGCGAGGTCGAGGCGGCGATCGGCCACTTCACCGAGGCCATCCGGGACCGCGCGCTGTCGGCCCAGGACCTGAGCCGGGCGTTCCGCAGCCGGGCCGGCCTCTATCTCAGCCAGGGCCAGCACGATCGCGCGCTCGCCGACCTGGACGAGGCCATCCGCCTCGACCCGACGGACCCGGGAGCCTTCAACAACCGGGGCCGAGCGCACAGCAGCCGGGGCGAGTACGAGCGGGCCATCGAGGATTACAACCAGGCCATCCGACTCGATCCGGCGTTCGCCGAAGCGTACTACAACCGAGGTCTGGCCCACGCCAGGCGCGGCGAGCACGCGAAGGCCATCGAGGACTATGACGCGGCGATCCGGCTCAACCCGTACGACGCGAGCGCCTTCAACAACCGCGGCAACGCATACAGCGCGCTGAGGCAGTTCGACCGGGCCATCCAGGACTACGACGTCGCCATCCGGCTCAACAAGAGCTTCGCCGACGCCTACTACAACCGCGGCCTCGCCCACCGGCGGAAGGGCCAGCACGACAAGGCCATCCAGGACTTCGACGTCGTGATCCGCATGAGCCCCCGGGATGTCCTGGCTCATGTCAATCGCGGCCTGGCTCACAGCGCCCGCGGCGAGCACGACAAGGCCATCCAGGACTTCAGCGGGGCCCTGGAGCTGGACCCTGCCAGCGCCCTCGCGCTCTACTATCGCGCCAACGTCTACACGGACAAGGGCGAGTACGACCGCGCCATCCAGGACTACGACGCGTCGATCCGGCTGGACCCGAATCACGCGACCGCCGTCAACAACCGCGGCGTGGCGTACACGTTCAAGCGCGAGTTCGAACGCGCGATCGCGGATTTCTCGCTGGCCATCAACCTCGAACCAGAGAACCCGCTGTTCCACTTCAACCGCGGCTATGCGTACACCGGCCGGGGGGACTGGGACGGCGCCATCCGGAACTACGACCAGGCCATCCGGCTCAACCCGCAGTACGCGGGCGCCTTCTACCAGCGGGCCCTTGCCTACACCATGAAGGGCGAGTACGACCGAGCGCTCCGGGACCTCGACGCGGCGGTGGCGTTCGATCCCAAGGACGCGGAGGCCTTCGCCGCCCGGGGACGCCTCCGCTTCTATTTCGGTCACTTCACCACCGCTCAGCCTGACCTGGCCCGGGCGCTGGAGCTGCGTGCCGGCAACCTCTTCACCATCCTGTGGCTCCACGTGGCGCGCCTGCGCGGCGGTCACGACCCGGGGAAGGCCCAGGCGGAGCTGACCCGCCATGCGGGCTCGCTCAACCTCGTCAACTGGCCGGGCCCGCTGGTGAAGCTGTTCCTCGGCAACTCCACGCCGCTGCTGGTCCTGCAGGCCGCCGCGGATCCCGATCCCCGGCGCCGAGAAATGAAGGTCTGCGAGGCCTATTTCTTCCTGGGTCAGCACGCGCTGGTCGGCGGCGACACCGACGGTGCGGCGGGCATGCTGCGCAGCGCGGTGCACGCCTGCGCGGGTACGGCCCCGGAGCAGGTCGCAGCCCGGCTGGAGCTGAAGCGCCTCGGACTCTAGCGGCGAGCGGCGGGCGCCGCCGTCAGTGCCGCGGCGGGTAGAGCCCGAGGGCGCGCGCCTCCTCCTCGGTGTACTGGCGGAGCGGGCCGCGGGCCGGCGGCGGGTTGTCGATGATGAACTGCACGGCCGGCGTCCGCCCGGTGGCGAGCCCGCTGCCCAGGATGAACCTGGCCTCGGGCTCGCTGAAGAGGAAGCACGGGATGAAGCCGCGGTCGAGCCGGCCGGCCATGATGCTGCAGCGCGAGTCGATCTCGGCCGGGTTGATGCCGCCCGGCGGCAGGTCCTGGGCGCGGGCGGCGGGCGCGAGACCCAGCGTCAGGGCGAGCAGCAGCGCGCTCACGACGGTGGCGATCATTCGATCTCTCCCGCCGCCACGGTACGCCGGGGCTCCCGGCCGGTCAAGCGCCGATCGCGAATGACCGCCCGTCGAAGAACGTTACAGCCGAATCCTTACACCCGGAGGTGGGCGCCGCCGGGGCACGTGCGTAGGTTCCGGTCGTCGCGGCGGTTTCCCGGGTGGCACACCGCCTGCACCGCTCGCGCCCCGCCTGAGCGGGAGACAGGAGCTGTAAGGCCCGCCGACAGCGCCCGAACACGCGACACACGACTGTGCGCTTTGGAGAGCGCTCGATGCCTGCTGACGAGCCTGCGCAGCGCCATGCCTCCGCCGTGCCACGGGAGCCGATCGCCATCATCGGCATCGGCTGCCGCTTCCCCGGCGCCCGGGGTCCCGAGGCGTTCTGGCGCCTCATGTGGGAGGGCCGCGACGCCATCACCGAGGTGCCCCGGGACCGGTTCGACATCGACGCCGTGTACGACCCGCGGCCGGGCGTGCCGGGCCGCCTGAGCACCCGCTGGGGCGGGTTCATCGAGGGCGTGGACCGGTTCGACCCCTACTTCTTCGGCATCTCGCCCCGCGAGGCCGCGGCCATGGACCCGCAGCAGCGGCTGCTGCTGGAGGTGGCCTGGGAGGCCGTCGAGGACGCGGGGCTGCCGCCGGAGCGGCTGGCCGGCCGCCGCGCCGCCGTCTTCGTCGGGCTCTGCAACTCCGACTACGCGCAGCTGCTGGAGGATCCCGCCCAGATCGACATCTACGTCTCGGGCGGCATCTCGCTCAGCGTGCTGTCGGGACGGCTGTCCTACGTGCTCGGGCTGCAGGGCCCCAGCGTCTCGCTCGACACCGCCTGCTCGACCTCGCTGGTGGCGGTGCACCTGGCCTGCCAGAGCCTGTGGGCGGGCGAGTCCACGCTCGCCCTGGCCGGCGGCGTCAACCTCATCCTCCTGCCCGAGCCGGGCATGGGGTTCTCGCGCGCCGGCATGCTGGCCCCGGACGGCCGCTGCAAGTTCGGCGACGCCCGGGCCGACGGCTTCATCCGCAGCGACGGGGCGGGCGTCGTCGTCCTCAAGCCGCTCGCCGCCGCGCTGGCCGACCGCGACCCGATCTACGCCGTGATCCGCGGCAGCGCCGTGAACAACGACGGGCGCAGCGGCGGCCTGCTCATGACGCCAAGCCGGGCCGGTCAGGAGGAAGCGTTCCGGACGGCCTACCGCAACGCCGGAATCGCGCCGGCCGACGTCCAGTACGTCGAGTGCCACGGCACGGGCACCGGCGTGGGCGACCCGACCGAGCTGCAGGCGCTCGGCGCGGTGCTCGCGGAGGGCCGCCCGGCCGATCGCCCCTGCCTGATCGGCTCGGTGAAGACCAACATCGGCCACGCCGAGGGCGCGGCCGGCATCGCGGGCCTCATCAAGGTGGCGCTGGCGCTCAGACACCGGGGCATCCCGCCCAGCCTCCACCTGCAGGCGCCGAACCCCGGCATCCCGTGGGCCGACCTGCCCCTGCGCATCCAGCGCGAGCCCATCCCGTGGCCGGCCGAGGCCCGCCCGGCCCGGGCGGGCGTCAGCTCGTTCGGCATCTCGGGCACGAACGCCCACGTGATCCTGGAGGAGGCGCCGGAGGCGGCCGGG
>JBBIIW010000092.1:0-8814 GCA_037446305.1 Candidatus Rokuibacteriota bacterium | reverse complement strand
GCCCGCGCCAGCTCCAGGCGCTTGCGCTGGCCGGTGGACAGCCCGCGCGCGTGAGCCTGGGCCCGATCGGCCAGCCCCACCCGGGCCAGCGCCTCGCGCGCCCGCTCGGCGGCCTGGGCGGGATCGTCGGTCTTCTGGAAGGCGCCGATCATCACATTCTCGAGCGCGGTCATGCCCGCGAACGGTCGGAGCTTCTGGAAGGTGCGCGCCACCCCCAGGCGGCTGATCCGGTCGGGGCGCAGCCCCGTCACGTCCTGCCCGTCGAGCCGCACGGTGCCGGCGTCGGGCCGGGTGAAGCCGGTGATCAGGTCGAAGAGCGTGGACTTGCCGGCGCCGTTGGGGCCGATGATCCCCAGCAGCTCGCCCGGGCGCAGGACGAACGAGATGTCGCGGTTGGCCACCACGCCGCCGAACCGCTTGGTGAGCCCCTGGACGGCGAGCAGGCTCATGCCCGGCGCAGCCGCCGGGCCAGCCCCACCAGGCCGGCCGGCTGCACGACGGCGATGACGACGATGAGCCCGCCGTAGACCATGAGGTCCACGGCCTTGCCCCCGCCGCCCAGGAGCACGCGCGTGAACTCGCCGAGCGGGATCAGGACCGCGGCGCCGACGACCGGGCCCCAGAGCGTGCCGACCCCGCCCAGGACGGCGACCAGGCAGATCAGGATCGAGAGCGAGAGCGGGAAGACCGACTCGGGGTCGATGAAGAGCACGTACTGGGCGTAGAAGGTGCCGCCCAGAGCCGTGAGCGCCGCCGACACTCCCATCGCCCAGTGCTTCTCGCGCGCCACCGGCACGCCCAGGCTGGCCGCGGCCTCCTGGTCCTCCCGGATGGCCCGGAAGTAGTACCCGCGGCGGGAGCGCTCGAGCCAGCGGGTGACGGCCAGGGCCAGCAGGAGCAGCCCCAGGGCGACGAAGTAGTAGGCGGCCTTGGTCTCGTGGAACTGGAGGTCGAGGAACCCGCCGGGGCGCTTGATGGGCACGAAGAGACCGCGGGCGCCGCCCACCCGGTCCCAGTGGATCACGAGCGTCTGCACGATCTCGCCCACCGCGATGGTGGCGATGGCGAAGTAGTGGCCGCGCAGGCGGAACACCGGATAGCCGATGACCTGGGAGACGGCCGCCGCCACGACGGCGCCGGCCGCCATGCCCAGCCACGGCGTCAGCGCCGCCTCGCGGACGAGGAGGGTCGAGGTGTAGGCGCCGATGCCGAAGAACACGGCGTGCCCCAGCGAGATCTGGCCGCAGTAGCCGGCCAGGATGTTCCAGGCGCTGGCCAGGGCGCCGTAGAGGAAGACCATGATCATCACGTGGCGCGGGTGGGGCTGGGTGAAGACGGCCGGAAAGGCCAGCACGGCGACCACCAGCAGCGCCAGGCCGGCGCGCCTCAGAAGCGGCCGAACAGCCCCTGCGGGCGCCACAGCACCACTCCCAGGTAGAGCAGGAAGACCGCGGCGTACTTCAGCCCGGGCTCGATGAGCAGGCCGGCGATCGCCTCGGCCACGCCGACCACGACGCCGGCCAGCAGCGTGGCCGGCACGTTGCCGAAGCCGCCCAGGGCCACGGTGACGTAGGCCAGGAGCGCGAACGGCCCGCCGACCTCCGGGAAGACGTAGAAGAACATGGCCAGCAGCGCCCCGGCCACGCCGACGCAGGCGCTGCCGATGGCCCAGCCCAGCGCGAACATGCGCTCGGTGTCGATCCCCATCAGGGCGGCGGCCTGGCGGTCCTGGGCGGTGGCCTGCAGGGCCAGCCCGGTCTCCGAGCGGGACAGGAACAGCGTCAGCGCCACGAAGGCGGCCAGGGCCGCCAGGCTGGCGGCCAGCTGCGGCAGCCCCAGGAACAGGCCGCCCAGGGAGACCCGCCCGGCGAGCCAGGGGTCCTGCACGACGCGGAAGTCCACGCCCAGGACGTACTGCGCGGCGGCGCGCAGGAAGACGGCCAGGCCGAAGGTGGCGAAGATCTGGGCCAGCATCGGGCCGCCCAGCACCCGGCGGATGATCCCGTGGTAGGTGGCCCAGCCCACGCCCGCCAGCAGCAGCGCCGCCGCCGGCATCGAGATCACCGGATCCACCCGGGCCAGCAACCAGGCGAAGAAGGCCACGTACATGGCGAGCATCAGGAACTCGCCGTGGGCGAAGTTGACGACCTCCATGAGGCCGAAGATGAGGGAGAGGCCGGCGGCGATCAGGGCGTACACGAACCCCATGAGCACGCCGCCGACCGCCGCCTGCAGGAAGATCTCGGCGCTTATTTACGGTCCTTCCACGCCGGGATGGGGTAGATCACGTCCCTCGTGGCCACGTCGAAGGGGTACACCGTGTGGTACTGGCCGCCCTGCAGCTGCAGGATGATCCCCTTGACGCCGGTGTTCTGGCCGGTCTTGTCGAAGCGCACGTGGTCCCAGGTCATGATCAGCTGGTCCCCGGGGATGTCGGTGGCCACCAGGGCCTTGCGGATCGCCTCGGGGTCCGTGGAGCCGGCCCGGTTGATGGCGTCCAGCAGCGTCGTGATGCCCGTGAAGGCCCGGGCCGGGAAGTCGTACAGGTCCTTGCCCGCGCGCTGCTTGTAGATCTCGTTGAGCGCCCGGGCCACCGGCCGCCTGCTCACCAGGTCGGTCGAGAAGGGCGCCCGGGTCATCGTGCCCTCGGCGTCCTTGCCCACCTGGGTGATGAAGTCGGGCGAGATGTGTCCGGCGTCCTGGGCCATGATCATCTTCGGGTTGTAGTCCAGCTCCTTCATCGTCCGGGTGAACAGGATGGCGTCGGTCTGGTAGGACGTCGGCATCCAGACGTCGGGGTTGGCGGCCTTCAGCCGCTGCACCTCGGAGGCCAGCGAGGTGGCCCGGGCGCGGTACTGGATGTCCACCACCACCTCGTAGCCCTGCTTGCGGGCCAGCTCCTTCTGCACCTTGCCGCTGTCGGCGCCGAACAGGGTGTCCTCGTACGTCAGGCCGAGCGTCTTGATGGTGATGCCGCGCTTCTTCTGGAAGTCGCGGAAGAAGTCGAACATCACCTCGGTGAAGTGGCCGTCGTGGGGCGAGGTGCGGAAGAACCACTGGAAGCCCCGCGCCGTCAGGCCCGGCGACGAGGACTCGGCGTTGAGGAACGGCACGCCGTGGCGCTCGGCCACCTGGCTGGCCGTCGCCGTGACCGACGAGTGCCAGGCGCCGACCAGCGCGTGCACCTTCTCCTGCGTGATCAGCCGCTCCGCCTCCGCCTGCCCGATGTCGGGCTTGCCCTGGTGGTCCACGAAGATCAGCCGGACCCTGGCCCCCTTGAGGTTCGGCATGCCCTTCCAGCGCTGGTAGAAGGGGAAGGGCGGGTCCAGGGCGCCGTTGGCGATGTCGGCGGCGATCTCGAAGACCGGCTTGTTGTCGATGCCGGGCTGGGCGTTCGGGCCCGACATCGGGTACAGCACGCCGATCACGATCTCCCGGGGCTGGGCCCCGGCCGGAGCGGGCACGGTCGCGAGGGCGAGCAGCAGGACGAGCGAGAGCGCGACGAATCGTGTCATGGCCAGGTCCTCCGTGCGGCGCATGCTACCAGAATCGGTCCTGCCAGGCACCGGGCTGGCTCCGTGTGCGGGGATCCGGCCCTGGGGGCCCTCGCCGTCGCTAGGGTCGCCGCTGCTGTGCCTCGCGGATCATCTCGCGGAGCAGCACCGGCCGGATCGGCAGGCTGTCGATCTTGATGCCGAGGGGTCGCAGGGCGTCCTCGACGGCGGAGGCCAGCGCCGCGGGCGCCCCCATCCGTCCCCCCTCGCCTCCGCCCTTGATGCCATACTCGGTGTACGGCGACGGCGTCACCACGTGCCCGACCTCGATGTTCTCCGGAGCCTCCATCAGCGTCGGGATCAGATAGTCGGCGAAGGTCGCGGTCAGGAGCTGGCCCGACGAGTCGTAGTAGTAGTGCTCGTACAGCGCCGAGCCGATGCCCTGGACCGTGCCGCCGCGGATGTGCCCCGCCAGGGTCATCGGATTCACGACCGTGCCGGCGTCGTGGACGGCCACGTACTTCAAGAACGTGATCTGCCCGGTCTCGATGTCCACCTCGATGATCGGGATGTGGCACATATGGCCCATGATCGGGTAGAACACGCCCATGTCGGTCCGGTCAGCGTTGGGCAGCGTCGTGTAGGGGTGGTCGTAGGTGTGGCGGGCATCGAGGCCGCTGCGGACGTCCGCCGGGAGCGACAGCTTGAAGTAGTGGGCCTGGAGCGCGATCTCGCCGATGGTCAGGCCGCGATCGGTGCCGCGCACGCTGACGCGCCCGTCGCGCAGTTCCAGGTCGGACTCCGATGCTTCGAGCAGGTGGGCGGCCACCCTGAACATCTTCGCCTTGAGCTCTTTCACCGCGCCGGCGATCGCCCCGGCAACCATCACCGTGTAGCGGCTTCCGCCCGGGCCGGTGCCGGGCAAGCCGCTGTCCGTGTCGGAGTAGGTCACCGTGATATCGGCCGGGTCGATGGTCAGCTGCTCGGCCAGGATCTGCGTGGCGACTGTCTCCGGGCTGTTGCCCCAGAACGGCGCGTGCAGGCGCACGAACGCCTTGCCCGTCGGGTCGATCTTGATGTCCACGCTGTCGGGTGAGCTGGTCAGCGCGAACCCGGGTTCGTGGTTCCAGAACCAGAACTCCGTCGCGCTGAACACGCTCCGCTCCTGGCACGACACGAGGCCGATGCCGATGTAGCGGCCCTCCGCGCGTGCCTCCCGTTGCTTCCGGCGCCAGCCCTGGTAATCGGCCATCTCCAGCGCCTTGTCGAGCACAGCCTCGTAGTTGCCGCTGTCGTAGACGTTGCCCGTGGGGATCTTGTACGGGAACTGCTCGGGCCGGATGAAGTTCTTCCGCCGGATCTCGACGGGGTCCATCCCCAGCGCCTCGGCGGCTGCGTCGACCATGCGCTCGACCACGAAGTTGTTGACCTCGGAGCCGAAGCCGCGGTAGGCGCCCTGCTGGCCCTTGTTGGTCATGACCGCGGTCAGGCTCACCCGGGCGCTCTTGATCCGGTAGGGGCCGGTAAGCTGCGCCAGGGCGTTGCCGTGGTGGCCCACGCCGAACTGCAAGTACGCGCCGTAGTCGTCGATGACCTTCATGCGCAGGCTCAGCATGGTGCCGTCGTTCTTCAGCGCCAGCTCCACGTCGTAGATGCGGTCGGAGCCGTGGTTGTCGCAGTTCATGATGTTGTCGATGCGGTCCTCGACGTACTTGACCGGGCGGCCGCAGGCCCGGGCCAGGGTGGCGGCGAGGACCGGCACCTTGTGCGTGAACAGCTTGCTGCCGAAGCTGCCGCCCGCGATCGTCGGGATGATATTGAGCTTGTGCGCCGGCACCTTGAGCGACACGGCGAGCAGCCAGCCGACGTAGTTGTACATCGAGGTGTTGGCGTAGATCGTGAACTTGCCGGTCGCTTCGTCCCAGGACGCCAGCGCGCCGACCGTCTCCATCGGCTGCGCACCCGAGCGGGGCCATCGCAGGTTGCGCCGCACCACCACGTCGGCCGTCGCGAAGTCCTCATCGACCGGCCCGAAGGTGAGCGTGCGCTGGAGGGCGATGTTGTTCGGGCCGCGCTCGGGATGGAGCACCGCATCGCTGGTCGACCGCATGGCTTCCTCGGGGTCCATGACCACCGGCAAGGGCTCGTACTCGACCTCGATCAGCTCGGCGGCGTCCTCGGCGATGTAACGGCTCTCGGCGACCACGGCCGCCACCGCCTCGCCGACGTGGCGCACGCGATCCACGGCGATGCAGTGCTGCGTCACCGGCGGATTCGCGAAGCACGGCAGCGGCCCCGTCTGCTGCGCCGCCTCGGCGCCCGTCATGACCAGGAGCACGCCCGGCACCGCCCTGGCCTTGCTCGTGTCGATGCGCCTGATCCTGGCATGGGCGTGCGGGCTGCGCAGCACCGCCGCGTGGGCCATGTTGGGCAGGCTGAGGTCGTCGACGTACTGTCCGCGCCCGGTCAACAGACGCGGGTCCTCCACGCGCTTCATGCTCCGTCCGATCCAGCGGTGCGCGGTCTGTTGCGTCGTCATCGCCCGCCTCCCCGCATGAGCGTCGCCGCGTACTCGATCGAGTCCACGATGGTCTGGTAGCCGGTGCAGCGACACAGGTTGCCCGAGATCGCTTCGCGGATTTCGTCGCGGCGGGGGCTCGGGTTGTGGCTGAGCAGCTCGAGCGCGGTCAAAAGCATGGCCGGGGTGCAGAAGCCGCACTGCAGGCCGTGCTTCTCCCAGAACGCCTGCTGCAGGGGGTGCAACGTGGTCGGCGTGCCCAGGCCCTCGACGGTGGTGATGCTCGTTCCGTCGGCCTGGACGGCGAACATGAGGCAGGAGCGGGCGGTCTGGCCGTCGACCAGCACCGTGCACATGCCGCAGACGCCGTGCTCGCAGCCCACGTGGGTCCCGCGCAGTCCGAGATCCTCGCGGATGAAGTCGGAGAGCAGGCGACGCGGCGCGACCATGCGCTCGTAGCGGACGCCATTGACGGTCACGACGACTCGTTCCTGGTCCATGGCCTTACGCTCCACTCTGCTGAGAGCGCGCCAGCGCCTGCGCGAGCGCGCGGCGTGTCAGGGTGTTCACCAGGTCGCGGCGATAGGCGGCCGTCGCATGGAAGTCCGACCGGGGCTCGACGCGCTGACTGGCGATGGTCGCAGCCTCGCGAAACGCCGCCTCGTCAGCCCGTCGCCCGACCAGGGCCCGCTCCGCCTCGGGGACGCGCTGCGCCCGATCGGCCACGCCGCAGTACACCAGACGGGCCGCTTGGCACATGCCGTCCTGCACCTGCAACGTGGCGGCCACGCCGACCAGGGCGAAGTCACCCCTCCGCGGGCTGACCTCCATGAACGACCATCCCTGTCCCGCGGGCCGCCACGGCGGCAGGCGCACCTCGGTCAGGAGCTCGTCGGGCCGGAGCGCGGAGGTCAGCGGGCCGACGAAGAAATCGGCGGCGGCGATCGTTCGCTGGCCTTTCGCGCTCCGCGCCACGAGGGTCGCATCGGTCGCGACGGCGACGGCCGGCAGCTCGGAGCTGGGATCGGCGTGAGCCAGGTTGCCGCCGACGGTGCCCCGGTTCCGGATGGCCCGGTGGGCGACGTGCCGGATGGCCTCACGCATCAGCGGGCAGTGCCGCGCCACGAGCGGCGACGCCTCGGCCGCCGATTGCCGGGTCAGAGCGCCGATGGCCAGCGTGCCGTCGTCCAGGCGAATGTAATCGAGCGCGGCCACGCGATTGATGTCGACCAGGCATCGCGGCTTGACCAGCCGGAGGTTCATCATGGCGATCAGACTCTGGCCGCCCGCCAGCACCTTGGCTTCGTCGCCGTGCTCCACCAGAGCGGACAGAGCGTCCTCGACCGTCAGCGCTCGCACGTACGAGAACGGCGCGGGTTTCATCGATTCTCCCTTTCCAGGTGGCGGATCACTCCGAAAGAGACGGTTCGGAGCAGTCGGCGCATGGCTCCGGGACCCTCCTCACGTGCGCGGCGAGTCGCTCGACGGGCCCGACAATCCGCCGAAACGGGCGCCGCGTCAAGCGCCTTTCGGCCACCCAGGTGGAAGGCGAGGACTCGACGCGCTGCCCCGGCGGCCGGAGTCACGCGGTCTGGCCTGACCGTCGGACCGACGCTACTTGATCGCCTGGGGGTTGATCGGCGAGCCGGTGCCGCGGGTGATCACCAGCGGCGGCGCGCAGAAGAAGAACTCGTAGACGCCGTCCGCGGCGCAGTCCTCCGCCAGATCCTTGAGATAGAAGATCTCGCCGTGCACGATTCCGATGGCGGGGATCGTCACCCAGTGCCACGGCTGGAAGACGTCCGGCCCGGTCGCGTTCGGCCGCACCTCGATTCCCCAGGTGTCGCTGCAGATCGCCGCGATCTGCTTGGCGTGGATCCAGTCCACGGTCTCGAAGACGAGGCCGGGCGCGTCGCCGCCCGCGTAGCCGCCCCAGTCCCCCTTGCGCAGGCGATCCTCCATCTGCCCCGTGCGGATGATCACGAAGTCCGCGCGGCCGACCGTGACCCCCTGGGCCTTCGCGGTGCCCTCGAGGTCGGCGACGGTGATGCCGTAGCCGTCCTCGAGGCAGGCGACGCGCTTGTAGCGCGCCACGTCGAGCAGCACGCCGCGGCCCACCATCTTGTTCGCGAATTTCTCGATGCCGTTCCGGTGGGCGCCCCGGCTGTCCACGAGCGCGGCCGAGTACCCGTTCCACATCTGCTCGCCGAGGAACACGTGCGAGAGCGCATCCCACTGCGTCGCGGCCTGCGTGGGCAGGTTGATCGCGTCGTCGGCGTAGCGCAGGCCCGGCGTCACGTCGTGCCTGCCGGCGATCGCGTCGGTGCCCGTCGCCAGCATCTGGTGCAGCGGGTTCCAGCGCCCGCCGAAGTAGCCGCGCTGCGGGCCGTTCTCGTCCAGGTTGAGCCCGAGCCGGAACACCTTGCCCTTCTTCACGAGCCTCGCGGCGTTGACGATGTCCTGGGGCGTGACGTAGTTGAGCACGCCCAGCTCGTCGTCGGGACCCCACTTGCCCCAGTTCTTCAGCTCCTCCGCCTTCTTCAGCACGTCGGCCTTGGTCAGCTTTGCCATGGTCTCGCCGCCTCTCTTTCGCTTCCGTGCTCCATTCCCCGGCCTGCCAGACGCCCTGCCGGCTCTTTCGGGGCGATACGCTAATTAGCTAGGCGATGTCGAAGGCGAGGCAGGCGTGGGCCTGGCGCAGCGCCTTCTCGACGGCCTCCGGCGTGGCGGCCCGGGCGAAGATGAAGCCCAGGTACTGCCAGCCCTCGGGCAGCGGCACCAGCTCCTGGCCCAGGTGGGCGG
>JBBIIW010000091.1:0-8843 GCA_037446305.1 Candidatus Rokuibacteriota bacterium | reverse complement strand
CGGCGGCCGCGGGCGCCGGCGAGGGGCGGTCGCGGGTGGGCCGGGCCGGCCGGGCCGTCACCGACGGCAACGGGTTCGTGTTCGTGGACCACCTGGGGAACATCTGCCCGAGCGGCTTCCTGCCCCTGACGGCCGGCAACGTGCGGCGCGACGACCTGGTCCAGGTCTACCGCGACGGCGAGCTGTTCCGGGCCCTGCGCGATCCCGACCGTCTGGGCGGGCGCTGCGGCCGGTGCGAGTGGCGCGCGCGGTGCGGCGGCAGCCGGGCCCGCGCGTGGGCGTTCACGGGCGATCCGCTGGCCGAGGATCCGGGGTGCAGCTACGAGCCGGCCTCCGCCGTCGCCGGCGCGCTGGCCGGCGCCTCCGACGCGCCGCCGGCCCCCACCGCCGCGCAGGTCACGGAGGCGCTGCGGGGCGTCCTCGACCCGGAGCTGGGCCTGTCGGTGATCGATCTGGGGCTGATCTACGAGGTGGCGATCGCCCGGGGCCGGGTCGGGATCACCATGACGCTGACGAGCCGGGGCTGCCCGCTCCACGAGGCCATGGCCGGCTGGGTGCGGGAGGCGGTCATGCAGGTGCCGGGCGTCGAGGACGTCGAGGTCACGGTGACCTTCGATCCTCCCTGGACGCCGGAGCGGATGACGGTGTAGCGTCGGCGCATGCGCGCCTACCTGGTCGTGTTCGTCTCCGTGCTGCTGGCCGAGCTGGGCGACAAGACCCAGCTGGCCACGCTCGTCTACGCGGGTCTCTCCGACCTCAGCCGGCTGGGGGTGTTCGCGGCCGCCGCCGCCGCCCTCCTGCTCTCGACCCTGGCGGCGGTGCTGGCCGGGGGCCACCTGGCGGCCTGGATCGCCCCCGATCGCCTGAAGACTGTCGCCGGCATCGCGTTCATCGCCATCGGGGTCTGGATGCTCCTGCAGCGCTGAGGCGCCGTCAGGGCGCCCGGCCGGGGCCGGCAGTCGCCGGGGCGTCCGGGGCCGGCCGGCCTTCCAGGACGGCGCCCAGGGCCTGCAGCGCGGCGTCCGCGTAGACCAGCGAGGCGACCATGCCCTGCCTGGCGTCGGCCGCCTCGAACGCCCGGGCCAGGTCCCGCTGCCCGTCGTCGTCCAGGACAGCGTCGGCCATCGGGAACAGGACGTCGTTCTCCTTGGCGATGTGCGCGCGGAGCAGGCTGACGTACCGGCGGGCGGCGGCCGCGCGCGCGGCCTCGTCGGGCGCGCCGTCCATGGCGCGGATCAGCGCCCGCCCCTCGTCGTGCTCGGCCAGCATCGTCGCGATCGGTCCTCCCTCCCGCGGCACGCCGGCGCGCTCGAGCGCCGGGAACAGGCCGGTCTCCTCCTTGGCGTGGTGGTTCTGATCCGCGAAGGCGCGGAGCCAGGTCAGCAGCTGCGCCCACCACCCCGGCGAGAGCGGCGTCGCGCGCTCCAGGGCCGCCTCCAGGACGTCGAGGGCTCGCAGGATCAGGACGTGCTCGTCGCGGAGCGTCTGGGTCGCTGTCTTCATGGCCCCCCTGAGCCGCCAGTGTGAGGCCCGGAGGCCGGCGCCGCTATGACGGCGGTCATACGGCGGCCGGCCGTGAAGCGGACAGCGGGGCAATATGACGCAGACAGCGGATATGCTGCCGGCGCCGGAAGGAGTAAGCATACGGAGCAGCCATGGACCGGAGCCGGCGGGACTTCCTCAAGACGGGACTCCTGGGCGGCGCCGTCCTGGGGCTGGCCGATCCGGCCCTGGCCCTGCAGGCCCTGCGGCCGACCGTGGAGGTCGGCAACCCGCTGGAGCACTACCCGGCCCGCGACTGGGAGCGGGTCTACCGCGACCAGTACCGCTACGACGCCTCCTTCACCTGGGTCTGCTCGCCGAACTGCACGCACGAGTGCCGCCTGCGGGGGTTCGTGCGCAACGGCGTGTTCCTGCGCAGCGAGCAGAACTACGACGGCGACCGGATCACCGATCTGGACGGCCGGCGCGCCTCGGCCGCCTGGAACCCCCGCGGCTGCCTGAACGGCTTCACCTTCCAGCGCCGGGTCTACGGCCCCTACCGCCTGCGCTACCCGATGATCCGCCGGGGCTGGAAGCAGTGGGCCGACGACGGCTTCCCCGAGCTGACCCCCGAGACCCGCGCGAAGTACCGCTTCGACGCCCGGGGCCAGGACGAGCTGCTGCGCGTCACGTGGGACGAGGCCTACACCTACGCGGCCCGCGGCATGATCGCCATCGCCCGCCGCTACAGCGGCGAGGAGGGCCGGCGGCGGCTGCTGGCCCAGGGCTACCCGGAGGAGATGCTCACGCACTGGGAGGGCGCCGGCACCCGGACCTTCAAGTGCCGGGGCGGGATGGGGCTGCTGGGCGTCATCGGCAAGTACGGCATGTACCGCTTCTCGAACACCCTGGCCCTGCTGGACGCCCACGTGCGCGGCGTGGGGCCGGGGGAAGCCCGGGGCGGTCGGAACTGGTCCAACTACACCTGGCACGGCGACCAGGCCCCCGGCTTCCCTTTCGTCCACGGGCTGCAGGCCTCCGACGTGGACTTCAACGAGCTGCGCTTCGCCCGGCTCCACATCGGGCTGGGCAAGAACCTGGTGGAGAACAAGCGCTCGGACAACCACTTCTTCATCGAGCTGATGGAGCGCGGGGCCACGATCGTCTGCATCGTCCCCGAGTACAGCCCGCCGGCCACCAAGGCCAACTACTGGATCCCGGTGCGGCCCAACTCGGACACCGCGCTCCTGCTGGGCGTGGCCCGCATCCTGATGGACGAGGGGTGGTACGACGCCCGGTTCGTCAAGCGCTTCACGGACCTGCCGCTGCTCGTGCGCACCGACACCCTGCGGCGGCTGCGGCCGCAGGAGATCTTCCCCGGCTACCGGCCGGCCGACATCTCCCGGGGCCCCAGCATGACGCGCCACGGGCTGACGCCCGAGTACCGGGAGAAGCTCGGCGACTTCGTGGTCTGGGACCTCGCCGGCCAGGGGCCCCGGGCCATCACCCGCGACGACGTCGGCGACCGGCTGGAGGCGCTGGGCATCGACCCCGCGCTGGAGGGCCGGTTCACGGTCAGGACCGTGGACGGCCAGGCCGTGGAGGTCATGCCCCTGTTCGAGGCCTACCGGCTCCACCTGCGCGACTACGACCTGGACACCGTCCACGAGATCACCCACGCGCCCCGGGAGCTGGTGCGCCGGCTGGCGCGCGACCTGGCCACGATCGCGCCGGCGGCCATCCACATCGGCGAGGGGATCAACCACTGGTTCCACGCCACGCTGGTCAACCGGGCCTGCTACCTGCCGCTCATGCTGACCGGCAACGTGGGGCGGATCGGCAGCGGCTGCCACACCTGGGCGGGCAACTACAAGGCCGGCCTGTTCCAGGGCTCGCTGGAGACGGGGCCCGGCTTCAAGGGCTGGGTGGCCGAGGACCCCTTCGCGCCCAACCTGGACCCGGACGCCGACGGCAAGGACATCCGCGTGCGGGCCTGCGCCCGGGACGAGGAAGTGGCCTACTGGGCCCACGGCGACAAGCCCCTGATCGTGGACACCCCGAAGTACGGGCGCCGGGTCTTCACCGGCCGGACGCACCTGCCGACGCCCACCAAGCTCATCTGGGTGACGAACGTCAACCTGATCAACAACGCCAAGTGGGCGTACGAGCTGATCAAGAACGTCAACCCGCACGTCGAGCTGATCATCTCCACCGACATCGAGATGACCGCCTCCTGCGAGTACTCGGACATCGTGCTGGCCGCGAATTCCTGGGTGGAGATGGAGCGGTACGAGGTGACGGCGTCCTGCTCGAACCCGTTTCTTCAGATCTGGAAGGGCGGCATCCGGCCCCTCTACGACACCCGCGACGACCAGCTCATCCTGGCCCAGATGGCGGCCAGGCTGGGCGAGCTGCTCGGCGACCGGCGGTTCGCCGACTACTGGAAGTTCGCGCTGGAGGGCCGGACCGAGGTGTACATCCAGCGGCTGCTCGATGCCTCGCTGCCCACCCGCGGCTACCGGGTCGGCGACATCCTGGCCGGCCGCTACGGCGAGCCCGGTGTGGCCCTGATGATGTTCCGCACCTACCCGCGCGAGCCGTTCTGGGAGCAGGTGCACGACTCGGTGCCCTTCTACACCCCGACCGGGCGGCTGCAGGCCTACAACGACGAGCCCGAGGTCATCGAGTACGGCGAGAACTTCATCGTCCACCGGGAGGGGCCGGAGGCCACCCCCTACCTGCCCAACGTGATCGTCTCCACCAACCCGCTGATCCGGCCCGAGGACTACGGCATCCCGCCCGACCACATGGGCTGGGAGGAGCGGACGGTCCGCAACATCAAGCTGCCCTGGGCGGCCGTCAAGCAGACGCGCAACCCGCTGTGGGCGCAGGGCTTCACCTTCTACTGCCTGACGCCCAAGACCCGGCACGCCACGCACTCGTCGTGGCAGGTCACCGACTGGCACCTGATCTGGAACAACCAGTTCGGCGACCCCCACCGGACGGACCGGCGCGCGCCGGGCGCGGGCGAGCACACGCTGCACATGAACCCGGAGGCGGCCCGGGCCCTGGGGATCGAGGACGGCGACTACGTGTACGTGGACGCCAACCCGGCCGACCGCCCGTACATCGGCTGGAAGCCCACCGACCCCTTCTACAAGGTCGCCCGGCTCATGGTCCGCGTGAAGTACAACCCGGCCTACCCGCGCTCCGTGGTCATGATGAAGCACGCGCCGTTCATCGCCACCGAGCGCAGCGTCCGGGCCCACGAGAGCCGGCCGGACGGCCGCGCGCTCTCGGCGGGCACCGGCTACCAGGCCTCCTTCCGCTACGGCTCCCAGCAATCCATCACGCGCTCGTGGCTCATGCCCATGCACCAGCTCGACAGCCTCTTCCACAAGAAGAAGGCCGAGATGGGGTTCCTGTTCGGCTTCGAGGCCGACAACCACGGCGTCAACACCGTGCCCAAGGAGACGCTGGTGCGGATCACCCGGGCCGAGCCGGGCGGTCCCGGCGGACAGGGGGTATGGGAGCCGGCCCGCACCGGCTTCACCCCGGGGCGGGAGAGCGAGTTCATGCGCCGCTACCTCGCCGGCGAGATCATCGCCGTGAGGCGGCCGGGCTGAGCGGAGGAAGCATGGCCGGCAAGCCGGGCGAGCCCGAGGATCCGATGGCGCTGGTGGGCGTGGAGCTGCCCGGGGGCGACGCCGATCTCATGGCGGCCTGCCTGGTGGACGAGTACGTCCGCCTGGGCCTGTCCGACGAGCGCCTCCTGGCGCTGTTCCGCAGCCCGTTCTACGCCGGGGCGCACGCCGTCTACCGGGCGCGGGGCGAGGCCTACGTGAAGACGCTCATCGCCCGGGCCCGGGCCCGCTGGGGCCGGCCGCGCTTCACGGTGCGCCGGGCCGGGCCGGGCGGCGGCGGGGAGGCCTGACCGTGCCGCAGGTCTACAACTGGCAGCTCGGGCGGCCGATGGAGTATCCGTACGAGGAGCACCACCCCCGGTGGCAGTTCGCGTTCGTCTTCAACACCAACCGCTGCATCGCCTGCCAGACGTGCACCATGGCCTGCAAGTCCACCTGGACCTTCGCCCGCGGCCAGGAGCACATGTGGTGGAACAACGTCGAGACCAAGCCCTACGGCGGCTACCCGCAGTTCTGGGACGTGAAGATCCTGCGCCTGCTGGAGGAGGCCCACCGCCGCGCGGGCGAGACCATGACCTGGGACCCCGACCGGCGAGGGGAGCGGGCCCCCTACGGCCAGTACCGGGGCCTCACCCTGTTCGAGGCCGCGCGCGCCCACTACGACCCCGGGCAGCGCCGGGTGCTCGGCTACCTGCCCGCCGACGACGAGTGGCGCTTCCCGAACATCTACGAGGACACGGCCACCGCCTACGAGGGTGACCCGCTGGGGGTCAGCCGCGAGGGAGCCAGCCTGCCCGAGCACGGGACGTGGTTCTTCTACCTGCAGCGGCTCTGCAACCACTGCACGTATCCCGCGTGCCTGGCCGCCTGCCCCCGGAAGGCCATCTACAAGCGTCCCGAGGACGGCCTCGTGCTCATCGACCAGGAGCGCTGCCGCGGCTACCGCGCCTGCATGGAGGCCTGCCCGTACAAGAAGCCGATGTACCGCCCCACCACCCGCGTGACCGAGAAGTGCGTCGGCTGCTACCCGCGGATCGAGGGGCGCGATCCCCTGTCGGGCGGCGCGCCCATGGAGACGCGCTGCATGACGGCCTGCGTGGGGAAGATCCGCCTGCAAGGCCTGGTGCGGATCGAGCCCGACGGCTCGTGGGCGGAGGACCGCCAGCACCCCATCTACTTCCTGGTCAAGGTCGCCCGGGTGGCGCTGCCCCTCTATCCGCAGTTCGGGACCGAGCCGAACGGCTACTACATTCCGCCCCGCTGGGTGCCGCGTCCCTACCTGCGCCAGATGTTCGGCCCCGGCGTGGACGCGGCCATCGAGGCCTACACGGCCCCCTCGCGCGAGCTGCTGGCGGTGCTCCAGCTCTTCCGCGCCACCCAGACCATGCTCTTCCGCTACGAGATCCGCGAGGGCCCCCTGGTCTTCGAGACCGAGATCGGCGGCAAGCCCTGGGCCATGTACAACGACACCGTGATCGGCTACGACCGCGCCGGCCGGGAGGTCGTCCGGGTGACCGTGGAGGAGCCCGTGCACGTCCGCCCGTCCCGCTACGCGAACTCGATCTGATGGCCGGCACCCTGACCGAGGCTGGCGCCGTCGCCCGCGCCGTCGGGCGGAGCCTCGCGTACCGGGCGCTGGCCGCCGCCTTCCGGTACCCGGGACCGGGGCACATCGCCGCCCTGCGCGGCAGTCTGGAGCTGACCCGGGCGGTGAGCGAGCTGCCCGCGGCGCTGGTCGCCGCGCTGGCTGACCTGGACGCGGCCCTGGACGGGGCCAGCGAGGCGCAGCTGGGCGCGGAGCACGTGGCGGCCTTCGGCCACGTGATGCTGTCCGACTGCCCGCTCCACGAGACGGCCGCCGGCGCCGGCGACCCGTTCCGGCAGCCGCAGGCGCTGGCCGACCTGGCCGGCTTCTACCGGGCCTTCGGGGTGGAGGTGGCCGGCGGCGAGCGCGGCGATCACCTGGCCGTGGAGCTGGAGTTCATGCACTACCTGGCGTACCGGGAGGCGTACGCCCTGACCTGCCACGGTCCCGACGCCGTGGCCCTCGTGCGCCGGGCGGAGCGGCGGTTCCTCGATGAGCACCTGGGCGCCTTCGCCCTGACGGTCGCCCGCGCGATCGCCGGCAGAACGGACGGAGCACTGGCGACCGCCGGCCGGGCCCTCGAGCAGCTCGTACGGTGCGAGGCGGCGGAGCTCGACCTGGCGCTGGCCGGCGCCAAGCCCCGGGAGGCCGCGAGATGAGACGCTGGCCTTCCGTGCTCCTGCTCGGGCTCCTGGCCCTGGCCGCCGGGCTCTCCGCGGCCGGGCGGGACGCGGCCTCGGCCCCGGCCGGCGACGCCGCGCGCGGCCAGGTCCTCTATCGCGACCGGTGCGCCGTCTGTCACGGGCCGGCCGGCAAGGGGGACGGGCCGGCCGAGTTCGTGCTCTTCCCCAGGCCGCGGGACCTGACGAGCGGGATCTTCAAGATCCGCTCGACGCCGACCCTGCCGACCGACGGCGACCTGTTCGGCGTCATCACGCGCGGCATCCCCGGCACCGCGATGCCCGGCTGGCCGGCCCTGACCGAGGCCGAGCGCTGGGACCTGGTCGCCTACGTCAAGACGCTGTCGCCGGTGTTCCGCGAGCGGCCGCCCGGGCCGCCGGCGAAGATCCCGGCGCCGCCCCCGGTGACGCCGCGGCTGCTGGCGCTGGGTCGGCAGCTCTACGCGGACGCCGAGTGTCTCAAGTGCCACGGGGCGGCCGGCCGCGGCGACGGCGAGGCCGCCGACACGCTGCGCGACGACTGGGGCGCCCCCATCGTCCCCTACGACTTCACGATCGGCGGCCGCATGAAGGGCGGCGGGACGGTGCGCGACGTCTACCGCACCCTGCGCCTGGGCATCGGCGGCACCCCGATGCCGGCCTACGGCGACTCGCTGAGCGAGGAGGAGACCTGGGCGCTGGCCTACTACGTCCTGTCGCTGGCCGGGCGCCCGGCGCCGGCCCCGGCGCCCGAGACGACGACGCTCCGCGCCCGCCGGGTGCCTGGCCCGCTGCCGCTCGATCCCTACGCGGCGGCCTGGCGCTCGGCCCGGCTGGTCCGGGTGCCGCTCCGCACCACCTGGCTGCGCCCCCGGCAGGTCGGGCAGGTGCGGGTGGCGGCGCTGCACGACGGCAAGGTGCTCGCGGTCCTCCTGGAGTGGGACGACCCCGTCGCGGACCAGGCGGCGCTGGGCATGGAGGAGTTCCGGGATGCCGCGGCCGTGCAGTTCCCGCTGACCGCCGAGCCCCCCGCCGGCGCCGAGCCGAGCTACGTCATGGGGCAGCCCGAGCGGCCGGTCAACATCTGGCACTGGAAGGCCGACTGGCAGCTCGATCTGGCCCGGTTCCGCGACGTCGAGGACCGCTTCGCCCGGCTCGTGGTGGACGACGAGCCGTTCGCCGGCGATCCGCTGTTCCTCACCGGCCGCGGCAGCGGCAACGCCGCCTCGCTCCCGCGCCGCTCCGCGGTGGAGAGCCTGAACGCCTCCGGGGTGGGGACGATCACCACCCGGCCGCCCGCCGCCCAGGTGGTGGCCGGCCAGGGACGCTGGGCGGACGGCCGGTGGCGCGTGGTCATGGCGCGCGCCCTGCGGACCGAGGACCCCGGCGACGCGCAGTTCAGGCCGGGCGAGGCGACCGCGGTCGCCTTCGCCGTGTGGGACGGCGCCCAGCGCGACCGCGACGGCCAGAAGG
>JBBIIW010000090.1:0-8852 GCA_037446305.1 Candidatus Rokuibacteriota bacterium | reverse complement strand
GTGGGCGCCGCCACCGAGCCGGGCGGGCGGGCGTAGACCGTCTGGTAGCGCTCGCGGTCCTCGGCGCCGGGGGTCGCGAAGCGGGTGATGTACGGCGGCAGCGGCGGGAGCCCCCACCGCTCCAGGAGGTCCGGCACCGCGCCGTCCAGCCGCTCCACCACCCGGGTGCCGTCCTCCGCCGTGGCGACGATGCGCAGCCGGGGTCCCGACGGGTCGCCGACGCCGAGGGTGACGCCCGGCCGGCACCGGCGCCCGGGCCGGACCAGCGCGCGCCATCGTCCGTCCGCCAGCGGCTCCACGAACAGCAGCTCCACCCGGCGGCCGCCGGCGTCGCGGGCGAAGACGCGGGCCGGGATCACCCGGGAGTTGTTGACGACGACGCAGTCCCCGGGCCGCAGCAGGTCGGGCAGATCGGCGAAGACGTGGTCCTCGACGGCGCTGCGGGCGCGGTCGACCACGAGCAGCCGGGCGGCATCGCGCGGCTCGGCGGGCGTCTGGGCGATGGCCTCCGGCGGCAGGTGGTAATCGAAGAGCGCGACGTCCACGTCGCGCCAGTGTATCAGGCGCGGGGCCGCCGCACCTCCCGCTGGAACCCGGGCAGGATGGCCTCGAAGAAGGCGTTCTGGATCAGGTTGGCGATCACCTGCCAGGTGCCGGCCCGGGGCTCCTGCACCGGCGTGCACCTGGCGGTGCTTCACCGACAGCTCGGAGAAGAACGAGAAGAGCCCCCGGGCGACGTCGAAGTTGCCGTAGGCCTGGAACAGGTCGTTCATGGCGCGCATGCCCGTGTTCACGATGGCCACGCTGAGATCGAAGTCCGGCCCGTCGGTCTCCGGCCGGAAGGTCGCGGTCACGGTCGTGTCGCCGGTGCCCATGAACTGCCCGGTGAGCTTCAGGGTGGCCGTGCCCTCGGTGAAGTGGTTGCTGAGATTGGCGAGCACCAGGTCGGTGCCGGCGATGAAGACCCGGTAGGCGGGGTCGGGCCGTCGGCGATCCGGAAGCGGTCGACCCGCAGCTGGAGGCCGGGCCGGTTGGTGGACTCCTCCGCCTTCCGGACCGCCTGGCGGGCCACCTGCCTCTCCTTCGCCGCCGCCCCGCGCACGTACGCATACTCGATGTCGGGGCCGGTCAGCGTCGCCGCCTCGAGGTGGGCCGCCTTGACCGCCGGACTGTACTCGAGGTTCCCCCAGGCCGACAGCACGCCGCGCCGGACCGTGAGGTGATACGGGGTCAGGACCGGCCGGAAGTAGTCCAGGCGGATGTTCTCGAGGGCGACCTGGGCCAGGACGCCGGGATGGGGCGCGGCCAGGAAGTCGGCGCTGCCGGTCAGGCGCAGCCGGCCCCGCTCGAACACCACCGCGTCGAGCTCGAGCGTCGAGGGATAGACCCGGTCGCGGGAGGCGATGTTGCGGATGTTGGCCGCCCGGGCGGTGATGGCCGACAGCGTCAGCGGGGCGAACTCGCCGCCCGTGACGTAGGTCAGCTGCCCGTCCCGCACGGATACATGGCCTTCACCGCCTCCTGCCACCCGCGCCGCTCCACCGGCACCTCGTCCTCGGCCTCCCGCCGGAGGTGGGCGAGGTTCACGTGGACCGCCGGTCGCTCGAGGGCGAAGTCGGCCACCAGGGCGCCCCGCAGCAGCTGGCGCCACTGCACGCTGGCCGTGATCCGGGGAAAGCGGGCCACCGGCGGCTCGGGGTGGGCGTCCTGGGTGACGACCAGGTCGCGGAAGTCGGTGGAGAAGCCGAGCGGGTGGAAGTCGAGCGCCCCCAGGCGGACCGTGTAGCCCTCCAGGCCCTCGTTCATCTGCCCCTCGACGTAGCGGCGCAGGGGCTCGTCGATCACGAGGCTGGCGACGACGAGCAGGAGGACGACGGCCCCCAGCACGCCGCCGACCCGGACCCATCGCCTGCCCACGGCCGACCTCCCTCGGCCCGGCCGGGGTGCAAGGGCGAGGCCAGCGGGGCCCGAGGCTAGGGCTCGAGCGGACCGAGGGCGGCGTCGGGGTAGTAGAAGTCGAGGATCTGGCGCGCGGTGTAGCCCTGCTCGGCCATGCCCCGGGCGCCCCACTGGCAGAGGCCCACGCCGTGGCCGTACCCCCGGCCCGAGAAGCGGGCGGTGGCGCCGTCGACCGCCACGGCGAACAGCGTGCTCTTGAGCGTGTCGTAGCCCACCAGGCGCCGGAAGTCGTTGCCCCGCAGCCGCGCGGCTGCTCTTCCGATCTGCACGACGACGGCGGCCGCCCGGAGCGAGGCCGTGCGCTCGGCCACCTCCACGGCCTGCACGGCGCCCACCTCCACCCCGCCGCGGCGCAGCAGCGCGGTCAGCTCGGGCAGGGGGATGGTCAGCGTCCACACCTGGTGGGGCGAGCCGACCGCGAAGGGGCAGGCCACGGTCCGGAGGGCGGGCATGTTGCGGGAGACGAAGACGCTGCGGGGATCCTCGGTGTAGCCGCCGCTGTCGGTGTGGTAGAAGGCCGGGAACAGCTCGCCGTCGAGGCGCAGCACCTGCCCGCTCGTCTCCTGCACCGCGCGCCAGATCGGCGAGGACGGCGGGACCAGGCCCGCGTACTGCTGGTGGGCGTTCGAGGCCAGGACGTGGTAGGGCCGCCCCGCGGCCAGCCGGCGGTGGTACACCGCGTAGGTGCGGGCCGCGATGGCCAGGGCCCGCAGGGCCTCGGGCGGCCAGCGGTCGCCCACCTCTCCCTGCACCACGCCGGCCACGTACTCGTCGAGCGGGACCTCGTTCACCACCGCCAGGCCGTCAGGCTGCCCCAGCACCTCCAGCGCCCGGGCGTAGTCGCGGCCGTTGAGGCGGATCGGCTGCTCGCTGCGCAGGCGGAAGCCGGCCGCCCGCCGCCCGTCGATGGCGACCAGGTCGCCGGCGCTGACCACCCGGACCGCGCCTGTCCGCCACGTCTTCCAGGCGCAGCGGGCACAGGAGGGGCCGACCGGCGCGATGTGGATCGCGGTGCCCTGCAGCTCGGCCGCCCGGGCCGACTCGACGACCGCGACGCGGATGGTGCCGGAGGCGAAGGCCCCCGCCGGCCAGGCGAGCAGCGCCAGCAGCACCGCCGCCGGGCGGATCACCGGCGGCTGATCAGCCAGACGATGAGCGTGAGGATCACGCTCAGCAGGAGGGAGGTGGCCAGGGGGAAGTAGAAGGTCCAGTTCCCGCGCTGGATGACGATGTCGCCCGGCAGCCGCCCGATCCACGGCACCCGATCGGCCAGGAGCAGCAGGAGGCCGACCCCGGCGATGACCAGGCCGGCGACGAGCAGGAGCTTGCCGATCTCGGACACCGGGGCCCGCTCACTCGAAGAGGCCGCCCTGCCCGGCCGGCGCGGCCGGTTGGCGGCCCAGGTGCGCGTACGCCTCGCGGGTCACCCGCCGGCCGGCCGGCGTGCGGGCCAGGAAGCCGATCTTCAGCAGGTAGGGCTCCACCAGCTCGCTGAGCGACTCCGCCTCGTCGTTGATCGTGGCCGCCACGGCCTCGATCCCCACGGGGCCGCCGCCGTAGTGGTCGATGATGGCGGCCAGGAACCGCCGGTCCTGGCGGTCCAGGCCCCGGCTGTCCACGCCCTCCCGGTCCAGGGCGTCGCGGGCGATGGCCCCGGTGATGATGCCGTCCCCCGCCACCTGGGCGTAGTCGCGCACCCGGCGCAGCAGGCGGTTGACGATGCGCGGGGTGCCGCGCGCCCGGCGGGCGATCTCGGCGGCGCCGGCCGGCTCGATGGCGGCGCCCAGGATGCCGGCCGAGCGCATCGCGATGCGGACCAGCTCGGCCTCCGAGTAGAAGTCCAGGTGGTGGAAGATCCCGAACCGCTCCCGGAGCGGCGCCGACAGCATTCCCGGCCGCGTGGTGGCCGCCACCAGGGTGAACGGGCGCAGCGAGTACTTCAGCGTCCGGGCGTGCAGGCCGCGGTCCACGACGAAGTTGACGGCGAAGTCCTCCATCGCCGGGTACAGCAGCTCCTCGACCACCCGGGGCAGCCGGTGGATCTCGTCGATGAAGAGCACGTCGTGGGCACCGAGGTTGGTCAGGATGCCCATCAGGTCGGCGCCCCGCTCGATGGCCGGGCCGGAGGTCGGGACCATGGTGGTGCCCATCTCGTTGGCGATGACGCCGGCCAGCGTGGTCTTGCCCAGGCCGGGCGGGCCGTACAGGAGGACGTGGTCCACGCACTCGCCGCGCTGCCGCGCCGCCTCGACCGACACCTGCAGGCTGGCCACCGCCTGCTCCTGCCCCACGTACTCGGCGAAGGAGCGCGGCCGCAGCTGGCGCTCGAACTGCGCCTCCTCGGGCCCGGCCGTCCGGGCGAGGATGCGCGTGTCCTGGGGGACGGGGGCGGCGCTCATGCCCGCGCTCCCCGGTAGATCTCGTCGAACAGCTCCTCGGCCGTCGCGATGCCGGGCCGCCGGCGCAGGGCCTCGGTGATGAGCTGCGAGGCCTCCCCCGGGCGGTGCCCGAGCTGCTTGACCAGGACCTCCCACACCAGCTCCCGGAGCGCCTCGGCCCCCTCCGGGGCCGGCGCCGCCGCCGGCGCGGGGGCCGGGGCGGCCTCGTCGCGGGCCAGGGCGAACTTGGCCACCTTGCCGTGCAGCTGGGCGACCATGTTCTTGGCCTTCTGCGGCCCGATGCCGGGCAGCGACCGGAGGTACTTCTCGTCCTGGCGGGCGATGGCGCCGGCCACCTCCCCGATCGGCGCGGCCAGGGCCCGGGCGGCCACCATGGGGCCCATGTCCTTCACCGTGATGAGCTTCTCGAAGAACTCCTTGTCCAGCTCCGAGAGGAAGCCGATGAGGACCGGCCGCGGCTGGTCGCGCGTGGCGTGATAGTGGGTCACGACCGTCAGCTCGCTGGCCTTGTCGTCGCCGGCCGCCGTGAGGTGCTCGATCTGGCGCAGCACCACGGGCGGCATGAAGACCTCGTACCCGATCCCCCCGGTCTCCAGCACGATGCGGTCCTCCAGCCGCCGCCGCAGCCGGCCGGTGATCGAGGCGATCATGCCAGCCGCCGGAGCCCGGTCAGGGCCAGGGCCAGGGCGTCGGCCACGTGACAAGGGCGCGGGGGCTCGGCCAGCGCCAGCAGGTGCTGGACGGCCCGCTGCACCTGCGCCTTGGAGGCGGCGCCGTGGGCCGTCACCGCCCGCTTGACCTCGGCCGGCGCCAGCGTCAGCACGGCGACCGCCTTCTGCTGGGCGGCCAGGCACACCACCCCGCGGGCGTGGGCCATGAGGAGCGCCGTGCGGGGGAAGCGGCCGGCGGCGTAGAGGTCCTCCAGGATCAGGGCCGCGGGCGCGTGCTTGTCCAGGAGCGCCCACACGCCGTCGTAGATGACGTGGATCCGCTCCGGGAAGGGCCGCTCGGCCCCGGTCGCGATCACGCCGGCGTCCAGCACCTCCAGGCCGGCCGGCCCGCCGTCGAGCACGGCGTAGCCGGTGCCGACCAGCCCGGGGTCGATGCCCACGACGCGGAGCGCGCCGCCGGGCCCGGCCCGCTCAGGCGGCGGACACGGCCTCGATGATCTCGTCCGGGATGTCGTAGTTCGCGTAAACCGCCTGGACGTCGTCCAGCTCCTCCAGCGCCTCGATGAGCCGCAGCACCTGGGGGGCCTCCTTGCCCTCCACCCGCACCGTCGACTGGGGCACGAAGGTGACCTCCGCCGACAGCACGGGCACGCGGTGCTGCTCGAGCGCCGCGCGCACGGCGTCCATTTCAGCAGGCGCGGTCGTGATCTCGAAAACTTTTTCCGTCCGGCGCATGTCGGTGGCGCCGGCCTCGAGGGCCTGGGCCAGCAGCTCGTCCTCGCCGATGCGCTCGGCGTCGACCTGGATGATGCCCTTGCGCTCGAACATCCAGGCCACGGAGCCGGAGGCGCCCATGTTGCCGCCGTGCTTCTCGAAGACGTGGCGGATCTCGGGCGCCGTCCGGTTGCGGTTGTCGGTCAGGACCCGGACCATGACCGCCACCCCGCCGGGGGCGTAGCCCTCGTAGGTGATCTCCTCGTAGGCCTCGCCGGGCAGCTCGCCGGTCCCCTTCTGGATGGCCCGCTTGATGTTCTCCTGCGGCATGTTGGCTTCCCGGGCCGCCTCGATGGCCGCCTTGAGGCGCATGTTGGCCTTGGGATCGCCGCCGCCGTGGCGGGCCGCCACCGTGATCTCGCGCAGGATCTTGGAGAAGAGCTTGCCCCGCTGGACGTCGGTCTTCGCCTTCTTCCGCTTGATCTGCGACCACCGGGAATGGCCTGACATGGCGCTTACCCTCTTTCCGCCGGGCTCTCGGCCGCCAGGGCCGCCCGGAGCCGCTTGACCCGGGCCAGCCGCTGCTCCCGCCGCGCCAGCGCCGCCTCCCACCGCCGCCGCTCCCCGGGGGTCTCGGGGGTGAACGGCCGGCACGGGCGGGGCCGGAGGTCGGGACCCAGGTGCACGAAGGTGAGGAAGGCCGTGCAGGCGTGGCGGACCTCGCCGGTCCACGGCTTCTCGGCCAGCACCTTCACCCCGACCTCGAGCGAGGCGGTGCCCACGTGGTTGAGCCCGGCCTTGAACGTGACGACCTCGTGCGTGTGGATCGGGGAGTAGAAGTCCATGGCGTCGAGGCAGGCGGTCATGACCAGGCCCCGGCAGTACCGCATGGACAGGATGCCGCCGGCCTCGTCCAGCGCCATCAGCATCTTGCCGGCGAACATCGTCTGCCCGAACAGCGCGTCCTCGGGGAGCACGGGCCGCACCGACTCGAAGCGCCAGCGGACGTCGTCGTCGCCGTCCAGGGCGGTGTCGGGCGCGGCGGCGCGCCGCCGGGCCAGCCGGGTCAGCCGCTGCTCGCGCCGCTGCCGCGCCGCCTCCGCCACGGCGGCCTCCCCGGCGTGGGCCGGCGTGATCTTCTCCGGCACCGGCCGCGGCCGGATGTCCTCGTCCACGCTGACGAACACCAGGTGCGAGTTCAGGGTCACGCTGCGCTGCCCGGTGGTGACGTTCTCGGCCCAGACCCGCACCCCGACCTCGAGCGAGCTCCGGCCGACGTACTCCACCTGGGCCCTGAGGATCGCGATCTCCCCCACCCGCACCGGGTGCAGGAAGTCGATGTCGTCCATCGCGCCCAGCACCACCATCCCCCGCGCCACCCGGGCGGCCGCCATGCTCCCCGCCTCCACGATCCACTGCATCATCCGGCCCCCGTGGATCTGCCCGGGGGCGCCGGCGTGCTCCGGGAACACCCACTGGATCTTCTCGACGGTGGTCTGGGCGATCGTCGGCATCGTCAGAAACGGGAGCGCCCCCGGCCGCGGGCGCGGGGGCACGCACCCGTTTCTAACACGGCCGTCCGGGCGGCCGCAACGCGGCCCTCAGGGCTGCGCCGGATACGAGTACTGCGGGGAGGACGGCGCGGGGGCCTGGCCTGCCCCGTCCACGCTGATACCGGTCAGGCGCGGATAGCCGGTGGGATGCAGCCGCAGGCCGCGGACCTCGGGCCGGGCCACGGCCCAGACCAGCCGGACGTACAGCGGGATCCACGGCACCTCCTCGGCCAGGATGGCCTGGGCCCGCTGGTAGAGCCGCCGCCGCTCCGGGCGCCAGGAGATCTGGCTGGCCCTGACCAGCACGTCGTCCAGCCGGGGGTTGCGGTAGAAGGAGAAGTTCCGGACCTCGGGCTCCCGGCTGGCTCCCTCGCTGGTCGACAGCGGATAGAGGACGTGGTGGGGGTCGCCGCTGGTGACGGTCGTCTCGGCCAGCACGAGGTCGTGCTCGCCCGCCTCCCGGGCCGCGCGGAACGTCCCCTCCGGCTCCAGCTGGGTCACGATCGGGATGTCGGCGGCCTGCAGCATCAGCCGCAGCGTCTCCGCCAGGCCGGGCATGTCGAGGAAGGGCAGCTCGCGCGGAGCCAGCAGGGTCGGCGTGTAGCCGGCCGGCCAGCCCCCCTCGGCCAGCAGTCCGGCCACCGCGCGGCGGGTCCCGCCCAGGATCGGCGAGCCCTCGCGACGCCCCCACATGCCGGCCGGCAGGAAGGACTGCAGGGGAACCGCCGTGCGGCCGAGAGCCACCCCGAGGACGGCGGGATCGAGGGCTCCGGCGATGGCCTGCCGGATCTTCTTCCGGGCGAACGGCTCCTTCTCGGTCTGGAAGGCCAGGTAGCCCATCCGCAGCCCGGGGATGGCCAGGGCGCCCTGCTGGCGCCGCGGGGGGCCGTCGGGAAACCAGAGGTGCAGCCCCCGGGCGTCCAGCTCGGCCTCGGCGTGGTCGTCTCCGCTGACCTCGAGGAAGATCAGCCGGTCGGTCTGGGGGGCGCCGGCCCAGTGGCCGGCGACGGCCTCCAGGACCACGCGGCTCGCCGAGACCTCGGCGACCCGGAAGGGTCCGGTGCCCGCCAGCCGGGTGCCGCCACTGCCCGCGACCTCGCGCGCGATCCCGAATCCTGGGTGCGCCAGGACCGTCAAAAGAGGTGCGTACGGCTGCACGAGCACGAACTCGACGGTCCGCGCGTCCACGGCCCGGACCTGCTTGATGACCCCGGGCGCGCCCCGGAACAGGGCGGCCCAGGCCACCGGGGGACGCTGCGGGTCGCGGAGATGCCGGTCGAAGCTCGCCACGACCTCGGCCGCCGAGAGTGCCGTTCCGTCATGGAAGCGCACGTTGTCACGGAGGGTGAAGGTCCAGGTGAGCGCGTCACGCGAGACCGACCAGCGCGTCGCCAGCGCCGGCTCGATGTCGGTCGAGCCTTCCTTCCACGCCACCAGCGTGTCGAAGACCTGGCGGGCGACGAGCGCCGGGGCGCCCTCGAGCGCCGTGGCGGGGTCCACCACGGCCGGCAGCCCTGCGACGCCGACGCGAACTTCGCGCCGCGGCGGTGAGAACG
>JBBIIW010000089.1:0-8886 GCA_037446305.1 Candidatus Rokuibacteriota bacterium | reverse complement strand
CCGCGCCCAGCGCGATCGCCGCGGCCGCGCAGCGCCCGTCGCCGGCGAGCGTGAGGCGGGCCGCGACGCAGACGACCGCGATCTCCATCGCCTTACGGCGCCCGGCCTTGAGGAACGCGGTCGCCGTGCGCGGGGCGGGAGCCGCAAAGCGCACCGTGGTCACGAGCTCGTCGGGCCGGCGCGCCGTCTGCCCGGGACCGAGCAGGAAGTCGGCCAGCCGTAGCCTCCGCTCGCCGGCGGCCCCGACGCAGGTGACTTCGGCATCGAGGACGAGCAGCACGGGCACCAGGTCGGCGGCCGGCGAGGCGTTGACGATGTTGCCACCGATGGTGCCGACGTTGCGCACCTGGTGCCCGCCGATCACCCGCGCCCCCTCCGCCAGCGCCAGCAGCGGGCCCCGGAAGTGTGGCGAGCGCTCGAGGGCCCGGTGCGTGACGAGGCTGCCGAGCGTCACCTCACCGTTCAGGGCGATGACGTCGAGTCCCGGCACCCGGCGCAGGCTCACGACGTGCCGCGGCGCGAGCCGGCCCCGGCGGATCTGGATGATCAGGTCCGTCCCTCCTGCCAGGAACCGCCCCTCGTCCCCGAACCGCGCCGCCAGCTCGACGGCCTCGGCGACGGACGCGGGGTCGTGGTACTCGAAGCTCACCGCGTCTTCCTTCCGGTGTCCGGGCGCGGGGCCCGGCCGTTCTCGGTGGAGGTCAGGCCGAACCCGAAATCCCGGACGGTCGCGTGGGCCGGCCACACCGCCGCCAGGTCCACGGCGGCCCGCTTGAGGCGGGGGGCCAGGCGGCGCAGGCGCGCCACCGAGAGCCGGAACGTCGGGCCGGAGACGGCGACGGCGCCGACGGGGCGGCCGGCCACCATGATGGGGACCGCCACGGCGCGGCCGCCCTCGACCAGCTCCTCGTCGACGATCGCGAAGCCCTCGGCCCGCGCAGCGCGCAGCTGGGCGAGCAACCTCGCACTCGAGGTCACCGTCCGGGCCGTCACTCGCGGCAGGCCGTGGCGCCGGATGACCGCCAGGGCCTCCGGCTCCGGGAGGTGGGCGAGCCACACCTTGCCGGACGCGGTGGCGTGGACCGGCGGGGCGACGCCGACCAGGGGCACCATGCGCATTCGCTGCCCGGGGCCCTCGGCCTTCGCCACGAAGAGCACCTGCTCTCCCTCGACGACCGCGAGCTGCACGAGCTCGTCCGTCTCGTCCGCGACCGCCTGGAGAATCGGTTGACACAGGGCCGGCAACCCGACCCGCTCGGCATGGCCGAAGGCGAGGGCCAGGAGCCGCCAGCCCAGGTGGAAGCGGCCGGTCAGCGGATCCTGCCAGACGAAGCCCTCACGCCCGAGCGTGGCCAGGATCTTGGACAGCGTTCCCTTGCCCGAGCCGAGCTTCGCCGCCAGCGCCGAGAGGGCGACGCCCTCCGGCTGGCCCGCCGAGGCCTCGAGCACACGCATGGCTCTGACCACGGACGTCACGCGAGTGCCGGCCTTGCCGCCGAGCGAAGTCATGGGGTTGGAAACCAGGTTTCCTTATGTAGCCGCGACGGCGCCCCGTGTCAAGGCCGTCTCCCGAAGCGGTCACCGGCTGGCCGGGCGGCCGCCAGGGGTCTGGCCGGTCAGCCGACGATCAAGAGCTCGGGACTCGAGCGCGTGAGGCGCCGCGGGCCGGACGGCGTCACCTCCACGGCGTCCTCCACCTGCACTCCGCCCCAGCCGTGCTCGTAGTAGGGGGTCTCCACGCAGAAGACCATGCCCGACTCCAGCACCGCCTCGGCGCCAGGCCCGATGGTCGGCGGATCGTAGGGCTCGAGGCCGATGCCGTGGCCGACGTGGTGCCGCCGGTAGTGCGGGAGGCCCGCCTGCCGCGTCGCGCCTACCGCGATCTCGAACAGCCGGGCCACCGGTACGCCGGGCTTCATGGCCTCGATCGCGGCGCGCTCGCCCGCCAGCGCCGCCGCGTAGTAGCGCGCCTGCTTCTCCGTGGGCCGGCCCAGGACAGCCGTCCGCGCGATGTCCGAGCGGTAGCCCTCGACCACACAGCCCACGTCGAAGCGCACGAGGTCGCCAGGGCGCAGCGCCCGGTCCGTCGGGTAGACGTCGGCCAGCGCCGCGCGCTCGCCGATCGTGATGACGCTGAAGTACGGGGACGCGCCCCGCCGCACGACTTCCGTCTCGTATTCGCGCACGGCGTCCCGCTCGGTCACGCCCGGTCGCAGCATGGCCAGCACGGCCGCGATGCCGGCCTCGGCGACCTGGGCCGCGCGCTCCAGACGCTCGACCTCGGCGGGGCTCTTCACCATGCGCGCCCGCCGGAAGAGCTGATACGCGGGCACGAGCGTGGCGGGTGCCAGACGCTCGGCCAGGCGCGCCCACGTCGGCGCGAAGAGGTTCCCCTCATCGAGGCCGAGCCGGCCGCCAGCCACCCCGAGGTCGGCCAGGACCTCGGCCAGCGCGTCGGCGGCGCTCGGCGCTGGTCGCTCCGTCCAGCGGCGGACCTGCTCGCCGACCGCGCCGGGCGCATCGGCGTACTCGAAGAAGAACCGGCCGTAGCAGGCCACCCGGTCGCACACGATCGCATCGGCGGCGACGCCGGCCGTGTCGATGAACGGCACGACCAGGCCCGTGCCCCGACGCGTGAAGACGCCGTAGAGCTCGGCGCCCCGGAAGATGGCGTGGGAGATGCTGCGGAAGCCCGTCACGTACTGGAGGTTCTCGGTCGTCGTGGCGACGAGGCCCTCCAGGCCCTCGGCGTCCATCACGCCGAGCAGCCGCGCCCGCTGGTGCGCGTCCATCGGAACCGCTCCTTTCTACTGGAAGTGGGGGACGACCTCGCGGCCGAACAGCTCGATGGCGTCCTGCATCTCGGTGATGGTGTTGGCGACGAAGAGCATCCCGGCCAGCGTGGTGACTCCCGCCGCCTGGTAGGCCCGGATGCGCTCGCAGATCGCCTCGGGGTTGCCGATCAGGCTCCGGTGCTCGTAGTCGCCCGGCTGGCCGCGGAGCGTCGAGGCCTTGAGCGACTCCAGGTGCCTGTAGAGCTGCGAGGCGCGGAAGCGCTGCCGCGCCTCCTCCTGCGTCCGGCCGATGGAGACGACGAGCTGGGGGGCGATGGCGATGGCCGCCGGGTCGCGCCCGGCGCGGGTGGCGGCGCGGTGTACGTCGTCGACGCCGCGCCGGATCTCCTCGGGCGAGAGCACCGCGGGCAGCCAGCCCTCGCCCAGCTCGCCCGCCCGCCGGCGGACCTCGGCATGGTTGCCTCCCGCATAGATCGGCAGCGGCTGCTGGATCGGCTTGGGGAAGCACTCGACGTCTTCGACGTGCACGTAGCGGCCGCGGAATGTCACCCGACGTTCCGTGAAGAGCCGCCGCAGGGCCTGGATCCCCTCCTCGACCAGCATCCCCCGGTGGATGTCCTTGGCGTCGGGGTAGAGCGCCTCGTACTCCTCGCGATAGGCGCCGGCGCCGACACCGAGGATCAGCCGGCCCCCGGAGAGCTGGTCGAGGGTCGCGGCCTGCTTGGCCGCGACCACCACGTGGCGCATCGGCAGCACGAGGATGCAGGTGCCGACCTTCAGCCGGGTCGTGCGTGCGGCGACGTAGGTGAACGTGACGAGCGGCTCGTAGTAGTTGGGCGGGGCGGCGAACTCGCGCCGCACGTACTGCTGGGTCGTCATGTGGTCGTTCCCCCACACCGAGTCGAACCCCAGCCGTTCGCAGAGCAGCGCGGTCGGCAGAATGTCGGCCGGCCTGGCGAACGGGATCGGGTACATCATGCCCTCGATGCAGGTCGGAATGTGGACGCCGAAGCTCAGCGGCATCGGATCTCCTTCCAGTACGGCGCGAGCTCGGCGCCGATCAGGGCGATCTGGGCGCCGACGTCAGCCTCCGGCGGGACGACGGCGATGGGCGCGTCCAGGCCGGCCGCCGCCCAGCGGGCGAGGGCCCGGCGGCAAGCCTCCGGAGTGCCGGCGACGGCGACGGCGTCGAGCAGCTCGTCGCTGACGAGGTGGCCGGCCGGCTCTCCCCGTTGCTGGGCCTCGCGGAACGGTTGCGTCCGCGTCGCATCGAGGCCGGCGTCGGCCAGGATCGACTGGCCGTGGAGGAAGCCGAGGTAGCGTGCCACGAACGGGCGGAGCGCTGCGCGAGCCGCCGCCCCGTCGCGGTCCACCATCAGCGGAAGGTAGGCGACGACGGCCAGCGCCGGCGCCCGGGCGGCGCGCGCGGCGGCCGCCGTCTCCCGCACCCGCCTGACGTGCCGGGGGGAGGCGAGGATCGCGCAGTGCACGCCGTCGGCCACCTGGCCGGCCAGGCCCAGCGCCTTCGGGCCCTTGACCCCGAGATAAATCGGCACCGGCTCGGCCGGCGCCCATTCGAGCGCCACCCCGTCGAGCGTGAACCGGCGACCCCGGAAGGTCAACCGCTCCCCGGCCAGAAGCCGGCGGACGATCTCGACCGCCTCGCGCAGGGTGTCGAGCGGCGCCGTGAACGGGATGCCCATGCGCTCCTCGATCCAGAGGCGGTTGCTGGCACCCAGCCCCAGCAGCACGCGGCCGGGCGCCAGACCGGCCAGCGAGGCCGTCTCCATGGCCAGCAGCGCCGGGTGGCGCGTGTACGGGTTGACGACGCCCAGGCCGACCCCTACGCGCTCGGTCACGGCGGCGACCGCGCCGGCCAGCGCGAAGGCGCCCGGGGAGAAGTAGTCCTCGATCAGCCAGACGCTGCCCAGTCCGGCCCGCTCCGCGGCCCGCGCCCAGGCCGCCGCGTGCCGAGGCGCCGCCGGGCCGAGGAGGGCAACGCCGACGCTATCCGTGAAGGTCGAACCCATAGCTCTCCCGGAGCCGCGCCAGCAGCCGATCGAAGTCGGCGTCGACCACGGGCACCTCGGGAAGCCAGGCGCGCGAGGCCGCCGGGTCCTTGAGCCCGCCGGACGTGAGCACCAGCACGATCGCCGCCTCGGGGTCGAGGGCGCGGCGACCCCGCAGCTGGAGAACCGCGGTGAGCGCGGCGGCTGAGGCCGGCTCGACGAACAGGCCCTCTTCCTGGGCCAGGGCCCGCTGCGCCTCGAAGATCCCCTCGTCGGTCACCCGGATGGCCTGGCCGCCCGACCCCCGAAGGGCTCGCAGCCCCTGATGGGTGCCATACCGGGACGCGATCGAGAAGGCGACCGACCCCTCGCCCTCCACCGGCTCGGGCACTTCGAGCCCACGCTCGAGGGCCGCGGCCAGCGGCCCGTAGGGCTCGGCGGCGATCATCCGCGGAGCGCGCGCGATCAGCCCGAGCTCGACCAGCTCCGTCATCCCCTTCCAGATGCCGACAAGCCCGTCGGCGTAGGCGCTCGGCACCACGACGAGGTCAGGCGGGGTCCAGCCCAGCTCTTCGGCGATCTCGCAAGCCAGCGTCTTGTAGCCCTCGATGCCGTAAGGGTTCGAGCCGATCGGCGGGATCTGGAAGCCGCCCGTCGGGTACCAGTCGAGGCGCTCGATCCCCTGACGCATCAGGTCCCAGCGAGCCTCCGGCGTCGGGCAGGCGACCACGGCGGCGCCATAGGCCTGCATCAGTGTCTTCATGATGCCCGGCACCGAGGCGAGCGCGAAGATCACA
This sequence comes from Candidatus Rokuibacteriota bacterium, assembly GCA_037446305.1. Classification (GTDB taxonomy): domain Bacteria; phylum Methylomirabilota; class Methylomirabilia; order Rokubacteriales; family CSP1-6; genus JBBIIW01. The sequence continues at coordinate 3,285 of JBBIIW010000089.1, read as the reverse complement.
CAGCGCAAGCCGGCTCGCGCCGCATACGCCGCGGTCGATGCGCCATGGTTGCCGGTGGACGCAACCGTCACCACGCGCGCTCCGGTCTCGACGGCGTGCGTGACGGCGACGGAGCAGAGCCGGTCCTTGTAGGACCAGGTCGGGTTCTGGCTCTCGTCCTTCGCGTAGAGCCGTGGGAGGCCCAGACGCCGGCCCAGACGTTCGAGGTGGATCAGGGGCGTACCGCCCTCGCCCAGCGTCACCGGGCGATCCCCCTTCACGGGCAGGAGCGCCCGGAAGCGCCACAGTCCCCGCGGCGCGGTGGGAAAGCCCTCGGCCTTCACGTGGGCGAGCCGGCTGAGCTCGGTGGCGACCGCCAGGTTGACCGCCAAACCCTGCGCCCGGCAGAGCGGGCAGCCGGTGAACAGCCGATCGCTCTGAAACTGCGCGCCACAGCGGGGACAGTCGAGTCGGGTCACGATCGCCCCGCCATTATGGCACAGGTGCCGTGAGCCGGAGCCCGGTCTCGGCCAGCTCGTGCACGACGTCGAGCGTGGGCAGCCTCGGCGGGGCGGTGGGCCCGCGCCCGCGCCGGGGCGTGGGCGGGGGGCGAGCGAGTTCGGCGACGAGGCTCCGGACCCTGGCATGGAGCTTCGTGTTCTCCCGCGCGAGGAGCACCGCGACCTGACGCACCGCGCGCCGACCGCCGGCTGGACAGCCCGCGGGGCCCAATGGTATTAACGGGAGCCTTGGCGCACACCATCATCTCCGTCCACTCGTATCGGGGCGGCACCGGGAAGTCGAACACGACCGCGAACCTCGCGGCGCTCCTGGCGGCCGGGGGCCACCAGGTGGGCGTGGTCGACACCGACATCCAGTCGCCGGGCATCCACATCCTGTTCGGTCTGGGCGAGGCCGGCATCCGCCACTCGCTGAACGACTACCTGTGGGGGCACTGCGCGATCAAGGAGACGGCCCACGACGTCACCGCCGGGCTCGGGGCCGGCGCCCGCGGGAGGCTGTTCCTCATCCCGTCCAGCATGAAGGCCGGGGACATCGCCCGGGTGCTGCGCCAGGGCTACGACGTCGGCGTCCTGCGGGACGGCCTGCACGAGCTGATCGCCGCCCTCGGCCTGGACGTGCTCATGATCGACACGCACCCCGGGCTCAACGAGGAGACGCTGCTGTCGATCGCCATCTCCGACGCGCTCGTCATCGTCCTGCGCCCGGACCAGCAGGACTACCAGGGCACGAGCGTCACCGTCGAGGTGGCGCGCAAGCTCGACGTCCCCCGGCTCCTGCTCGTCGTCAACAAGGTGCCCGCGCTCTTCGATCCGGCCGACGTGCGCGCGCGCGTGCAGCAGGCGTACGGCTGCGAGGTGGCGGCGGTGCTGCCCCACGCGGACGAGATGATGGCCCTGGCCAGCACGGGCCTCTTCGTCGTGCGCTACCCCGACCACCCCATCACCAGCGCTCTCCGGCAGGTCGCCTCCACGCTCGTCGGGTGAGCGGCTCGGACGAGCTGTTCACGCGCGACGAGGCGCTGGGCGGCCTGCCCGCCCGCCGCGCGGCCACCCTGCTGTTCCTGATCGAGAGCCGCACCGCCCACCTGGCCGACCAGTCGCGGCGCGCCGCCGACTTCCTGGCCTCCGAGGAGGCGGCCCGCGAGCGCGACCTGGCCTTCGTCGCGGCGTTCAGCGCCGGGCGGGAGCCGCCGGTGGCGCCGACCATCCGCGACCTCGAGCGCCACGCTCCGCGCTGGGCGCCGCTGGTGCCGCCGAACCCTGGGCTGCGCGCCGCCGTCGCCCACCTGCTCGGGCGGAAGTACGTGTTCACCCGGCGCGCGGTCCCCGGGATCCGCGCCGCGCTGGGCCTGGACGACGAGGGCGTGCGCCGCGCCTACCGCCGGCAGCACGGCGCGGAGATCGACACCCTCTACGCGGCCCAGCTCCGGCCCCTCGACTGGCTGCCGTGGGCGTGGGCGGCCCTGTCCGCGCGGGTCGACGCGCTCTCGCCGTTCTGGCTCACGTTCGGCCTGACCGTCGCGTTCAGCTTCTCCCAGGCCTTCCTGGCCCTGCCGCTGGGCGTCGCCCGGGTGGGCGCGCTGCCCGGCGTCGCCCTGGTGCTCGCCATCGGGCTGATCAACGTGCTCACCATGGCGTGCATGGCCGAGGCGTGCGCCCGCAGCGGCGACTTCCGCTACGGCCGCGCGTTCGTCGGCCGCCTGGTCGTGAACTACCTGGGCACCGAGGCGTCGGCGTTCTTCTCGGCCACCACCGCCGTGCGCACGTTCCTGGTCATGCTGGCCGGCACCATCGGTCTCGGGCTGACGCTGGCGACGTTCACCGGCATCCGCGCCGAGGCCTGGGTCGCGGTCCTCGTGCTGGTCGAGCTCTACTACCTGTCGCGCAAGTCCGCCGCCGCCACCATCACCACGATGTTCGCCCTCATCGCGCTGAACCTCGCCTGCCTGGCCGTCATCGCGGCGCTGGCGCTGGGCCGGCTGGAGGCGGGCAACCTCCTCTACATGCGCGTGCCCTTCGTGGCGGGCGAGCCGGCCGAGCCGGGGCTACTGCGGCTCGTCGTCGGCGTCGTGATGATGCTCTACATCGGCCACGTGTACGTGATCCAGTGCGCGAAGATCGTGCTGCCCCGCGACCCGAGCGCGCGCTCGCTCGTGCGCGGCAGCATGGCCGGCACGGCGGCGCTCACCGCGATCTTCGTGGCCTGGGTGCTGGCGGTGAACGGCGTGGTCGACGCGGAGCGCCTGGCCGCCGAGTCCGGCACCGCGCTCACGCCGCTGGCCGAGCGGCTCGGCCCGGCCATCCACGTCGTGGGCTCGGTGCTGGTCGCGCTGCTCCTCGGCATGTCCTGCCTGCGCACGTCGACGGTGCTCTTCAACCTCGTCCAGGAGCGCCTGCCCACGCGGCTGCGGGCGGCCGTGGCGCTGCCGCGCCGGCGGGGGAGCCTCGTGTTCGAGCCGCGCGGCGCCGGGCCGGGCGGGCCGCACCTGGGCGTGACGTACCTCGGCCTGGCGGAAGGGCATGCGCAGCTGCGGGTGGAGGCGGCGTGGGACGGCGTGCTGGAGCGCGTCGACGCCGTGGTGACGGACGCGTGGGACGCCGGCGCCCTGCTCCGGCGCTTCGGCGACCGGCGCGCGCCCGGCGTGCACCTGGGCCTCGAGGTGCTGGAGGCGCGCCCGGACGCGGTCTCGCTGCACGTGACCACGACGATGAGCGCGCGCCTGGCCGGCGACTGGCAGCCGGGCGGGCTGCACCTGGCCGACCCGACGGCGCTGACCGGCCC
>JBBIIW010000088.1:0-8921 GCA_037446305.1 Candidatus Rokuibacteriota bacterium | reverse complement strand
CCGTGCTGGCGCCCGCCGGACGGCGCCTGGCCGACGCCGCGGCGGTCATCGACGGGACGCTCCGGCCGCGCTCGTTTCCGGTCCCGGCCCTCGGGGCCCGGCTGACCGTACGCCTGGTCCGCGAGCGGGCCACCACCGCGAACGTCGTCGGCATCCTGCCCGGGACCGATGCGCGGCGGCGCGAGGAGGCCGTGCTCGTCGGCGCGCACTACGATCACCTCGGCCGCGGAGGCTTCGGCTCGCTGGCGCCGGAGGAGGACGGCCGCGTCCATCACGGCGCCGACGACAACGCCTCGGGCACGGCGGCCGTGATGGCGCTGGCCCGGGCCTTCGCCGCCGCCGGCGGGACGCCGCGCACGCTCGTGTTCGTGGCCTTCGGCGCCGAGGAGATGGGCCTCCTCGGCTCCCGGCACTACGTCCGCCACCCGTCGTTCCCGCTCGCCCGCACGGTGCTGATGCTGAACCTCGACATGGTGGGCCGCCTGGGCGACGGCCGGCTGCACGTGGGCGGCGTGGACAGCGGCCGGGGGCTGCGCGCGATCGTGGAGGAGGCGGCGCGGGGCTTGCCCCTCGACCTGCAGCTCCGCGGCACGCCGTTCGCTCCCTCGGACCACACCGCGTTCTACCGGGCCGGCCGGCCGGTACTCTTCCTGCATACCGGTGTCCACGCCGACTACCATCGCCCGACCGACACCTGGGACCGGATCGACGCCGCCGGGCTGGCCAGCGTCACCGCCTTCGCGGCCCGGGTGGTGGCGGCCGTGGCCGCCGCCCCGGCCCCGCCCCTCCACGTCGCGCTCGACCCGCCGCGGAGCGAGGGGCGTGGCTACGGACCGCTGTTCGGGGTGCTGCCCGAGCTCGGGGAGGCGGAGCCGCCGGGGGTCAGGATCGCCGCCGTCAGCCCGGGCAGTCCCGCCGCGCGGGCCGGGGTGCGGGAGGGCGACGTCATCGTGGAGTTCGCCGGCGTGGAGGTGAAGACGCTCGACGATCTGGTGTTCGCGCTCAGGAGGCGGCGCCCCGGCGACCGGGTCGCGGTCGTCATCGTCCGCGACGGCCAGCCGCGCGGCCTGTCGGCCGTCCTCGACGAGCGCCGCTGATCAGCGGGCGGGGCCCGAGAAGCCGGAGGCCCGGGCCAGCTCGGCGAGGCTCATCACTCCCTCGTAGCGAGTGCCGTTGATGAGCCAGGTCGGATACCGGCGGACGGCGGCCTGGTCGCACCGGGCGGGCTGGGGCGCGACGCCGCGCGGGTCACACTCGACGTACGGCAGCAGGCTGGCGGCAGGCCCGAACCGGGCCTTCTGCTCTCCGCAGGCGGGTCACCAGTAGGCCCCGTAGAAGACCGCGCCGGACCGGACCAGGTGGCGGGCGAGCGCTTCCTGATAGGTCGCCGACGCCGTCGCCTCCCCGGTCACGTACACGCCGGCGGCCACGACGGCGGTCAGCACCGCGACCGGCACGCCGAGGGCGGCCAGGCGCAGCGGCGTCATCGCCCGCCGGCCGCCGCGCGGGCGCTGGACGATGAGCGCCCCCAGCGCGCCGGCGGCGATGGCGGCGACGGTCACGCACCAGCCGCAGATCGCGCGCAGCACGAACAGCTCCAGGTAGGTGAGGTAGCCGGTGAAGCCGACGCCGGCCGCGCTCAGCACGAAGGCCAGCCGCCACCGCCCGGCCGACAGACCGGCCAGGGCCAGCCCGCCGAGGGTCGCGAAGAGGGCCACCCCCCACGCCGCCGTGGGCAGGCCGAGGAACACGGCGTAGCGGCTCGACTGCACGATGTCGCACCCGCCGCCGGCCTCGCAGAACAGGGCGCTGCTGCCCGCCAGCTTCGTGGCCGTCAGGTAGGCCGAGAGGACGAAGCCGGCGGCCGCCAGCGCGGGGACCGGCCAGGCCGGCCCACCGGGCGGCAGGGCCCTGCCTCCCCGCGGCGGCCTCACCGCCCTCCAGGCTCCGGCCCGCTCACCGGCGGGCCTCCACGCGCTCGCTCGTCCGCATGCGACGCCACCAGGATACGACGGCGGGCCGTCAGGGCGGGCTGATCCCGAACAGGGTGCGGGTCAGGAGGCCGATCCCGTAGGTCACCGCCACGGCGGCGGCCAGGATGCCCCCGTTGAGGACCAGCCGGCGCCGCAGGGCCATGCCGGACAGGAAGGCCAGGACCGCGGACACGAGGACGGTCAGGACGGCGCCGGTCAGGACGGAGGCCAGCACCGTGCGGGCCCCGAGCAGGACCGGCGTGACCGGGACCAGCGCGCCCAGCAGGTAGGAGCCGCCCACCAGCAGCGCGGCCCGGAGCGGCGAGGCGGGAGCCTCCGTGCCGGTGGCCGCGTCGCCGAGAAAGGCCCGCCGGCCGGCCTCCAGCCGCTTCATCTCGCTCTCGGAGGACACGGCGACGTAGGCGCCGGCGCCCATCGAGAAGGCGCCGGCGGCGGCCAGGGTGAGGCTGGCGATGACGATGGAGGTCACGTCGCCGAAGGCGGCGAAGAGCCCGCTCACGGCGCCCAGGATCTCGACCAGACCGTCGTTGAAACCCAGGAAGACGTTGCGGATGCCCTCGGGGTCGATCCGGCGCTCCCCCGCCGCGCTGACCACCCGGTCCTCGTGCCGGAACTCGTCGTCCAGGACCTCCTTGACGGCGTCGCCCAGCGGGCCGCCCCGGTAGCGCTCCCAGAGCGCCAGGTACTTGCGGACCCCGTGGACCTCGATCGCCTCCAGGATCAGGTGGATCACGCGGTCGCCGCCCGCGCGGCCGGCCAGAGCGAGCAGGCCGAGCTTCAGGCGCCGGCTCCAGTCGAGCCCCGCGACCTCCACCCCGAAGAAGCGCTGCCAGAACGCGGCGTGCCGCGTCTCGATGGGGATGAGCTCGTCGAGGGTGCGGCGCAGGCCGTCGCCGGCGCTCCGCCGGAGGGTCCGGTAGAGGGCGAGATCGAACAGCTCGTCGAGGACCAGGCGGCGGCCGAGCGCCCGCTGGGCGGGGCCCGTCTCGACGGCCGGGCGGCTCACCATGAGCCGATTGTAGAACGCCGCCGGGCGGGCTGCCTGCCGACAGCCGCCCCGTTTCCTGATCTACGTCATACCCCTTCCCCGCCGCCCGGGGCACAGTGGAGCACGGCGAGGCGGCCGTGCCCCACCTCGGGGCGGCGGCGCCCCGGCGAGGGACGCGACCGCTCGTCGAAACATCGCGCCGGTCGCGCCGGTGGCCCCGGCAAGCGTCTTGCTGAGCAGCACCCGGCGTCTCGCGCCGAATGGAGGACCCCAGGATGGACCGACGGCGATTCCTGCAGCTGGCCGCGGCGGCCGGCCTCGGCGTGGCGACGACCCCGGGCGACCTGCTGGCCCAGTATCGCGTGCTGGCGCCGGTGAAGGTCGACAACCCGCTCGCCCACTATCCCAACCGCGACTGGGAGCGCGTGTACCGGGACATCTTCCGCCACGACCGGACCTTCACCTTCCTCTGCGCCCCGAACGACACGCACAACTGCCTGCTGCGCGCCTTCGTCAAGAACAACGTCCTGGTCCGGATCGAGCCGACCTACGGCTACGGCAAGGCCACCGACCTGTCCGGTCACCGGGCCTCGCACCGGTGGGATCCCCGCTGCTGCCAGAAGGGGCTGGTGCTCGGCCGGCGCCTGTACGGCGACCGGCGGGTCCGCGGCGCCTTCGTGCGCAAGGGCTTCAAGGAGTGGGCGGACCGCGGATTCCCCCGGGACCCGGCCACGGGCCGACCCCCGGCCGAGCTGATGAAGCGGGGATGGGACAGCTTCGTCCGCCTCCCCTTCGAGGAGGCCTACGCGCTCCACGCCCGGGCGCTCGACAACATCGCCCGGACCTATTCGGGCGAGGCCGGCCGCCAGCGGTTGCTGGCCCAGGGCTACGACCCGGCCATGGTGGAGGCCGCGGGCGGCAGCGGCGTGAGGACCATCAAGGTGCGGGGCGGCATGGCCAAGCTCGGCCTGACCCGCATCGTGGGCACCTACCGCTTCGGCAACATGCTGGCCCTGCTGGACGCGCACGTGCGCGGCGTGGGACCCGACCAGGCGGCGGGGGCGGGCTTCTGGGACTCCTACTCCTGGCACACCGATCTGCCGCCCGGGCACCCGATGGTCCATGGCGACCAGACCTCCGACTGGGAGCTGTTCGCCGCCGAGCACGCCCGCCTCCTGCTCGTCTGGGGCATGAACTGGATCACGACCAAGATGCCCGACAGCCACTGGATGACGGAGGCCCGGCTCAAGGGCACCCGGGTGGTCGTGGTCACCGTGGAGTACAGCGCGACGGCCAACAAGGGCGACGAGGTGATCGTCATCCGGCCGGGGACCGATCCCGCTTTCGCGCTGGGTCTGGCCCAGGTCATCATGCGCGAGCGCCTCTGGGACGACCAGTTCGTCAAGCGGTTCACGGACCTGCCCCGCCTGGTCCGGATGGACACGCTGACCCCGCTGCTGGCGCGCGACGTGTTCCCCGGCCACCGGGAGTCGAGCCTGAGCAACTGGACGCAGGTGCTCGGCGCGGGCCAGGCCGCGCCGCCGACGCCGCTCCAGAACGGCGCGCTCATCCCCGAGGCGCTGCGCGGCGAGTTCGCCGACTTCGTCATGTGGGACGCGCGGAGCGGCCGGCCGGTGGCCGTCGGCCGCGACCAGGTCGGCGACCACTTCGCCCGGGCCGGGATCGACCCGGCCCTGGAGGGAACCTTCGCCGTCACCCTGGCCGACGGCACGACCGTCCAGGCGCGCCCGGTCTTCGACCTCACGCGCGAGTACCTGGACGCCACCTGGCCGCCGGAGACGGTCCAGGCGATCACCTGGGCCCCGGCCGAGGCCGTCCGCGGCCTGGCCCGCGACATCGCCCGCCACGGCGGGCAGACCCTCTTCGCCGTCGGCATGGGGCCCAACCAGTTCTTCAACAACGACCTCAAGGACCGGGCCATCTTCCTGGTGGCGGCGCTGACCGGCTCCATCGGCCGCCTGGGCGGCAACGTGGGCTCCTACGCCGGCAACTACCGGCTGAGCCTGTTCTCGGGCACGCCCCGCTACGCGGTCGAGAATCCCTTCGACATCCAGCTGGCGGCCGACGGCCCGGTCAGCGTCCGGTCCTACGGCCGCTACGAGTCGCTCCACTACTACGCCGCCGGCGAGGTGATCCACCGCGCGGGCCGCCGGCAGTTCACCACCGGCGCTCACGTGCCGACGCCGACCAAGGCCATCTGGCTCTCCAACTCCAACTCCCAGATCGCCAACACCAAGTACCACTACGACGTCGTCTTCAACACGCTGCCGCGGCAGGAGTGCGTGGCCATCAACGAGTGGTGGTGGTCGGGATCGTGCGAGTACGCCGACATCGTCTACGGGGTCGACTCCTGGATGGAGCTGAAGTATCCGGACATGACGGCCTCGAACACCAACCCGTTCGTGCAGGTGTTCCCGCGCACGCCGCTGCGCCGCAATTTCGGCACCGTCAGCGACCTGGACACCTACGCCGGCGTGGCGGCCGCGCTGGCCGGGCTCACCGGCGACCGGCGCTTCACCGACTACTGGAAGTTCGTCACCGAGAACCGCGTCGAGGTCTACCTGCAGCGGATCATCGACGGCAGCGCCGCCGTGAAGGGCTACGACTTCCGGCAGCTCGAGTCCCTGGCCCAGCAGGGCATCCCGGCACTGCTGAACACCCGCACGTACCCGCGAACGTTCGGCTGGGAGCAGGTGCACGAGTCCAAGCCGTGGTACACGAAGACCGGGCGCCTGGAGTTCTACCGGGGGGAGCCGGAGTTCGTGGAGGCCGGGGAGAACCTGGTCGTCTACCGCGAGCCCGTGGACTCGACGTTCTACGACCCCAACGTCATCGTGGCCCGGCCGCATCCGGCCATCCGGCCCCGGACCCCCGAGGACTACGGCTTCGCCCGCGACCGGCGCGACTGGGCGGCCCGGCAGGGCCGCAACGTGGTCCTGGCGCCGGAGGAGCTGCTCCGGACGCAGCATCCCAACCTGGCGGCCGGCTACACCAGCGTGTTCCACACGCCCAAGTACCGGCACGGCTCGCACACGACGCCGATCGACACCGACCTCATGTCGAACTTCTTCGGGCCCTTCGGCGACGTGTACCGGCGGGACCGGCGGGCCCCGCATGTCGGCGAGGCGTACCTGGACATCAACCCGGAGGACGCCCGGGCCCTGGGCATCGCCGACGGCGACTACGTGTGGGTGGACGGCGACCCGCAGGACAACCCGTTCCGGGGCTGGCAGGACCCGGCCCGCCAGGCCGAGTACCACGTCGCCCGCCTGCTCTGCCGGGCCCGGTACTATCCCGGCACGCCGCGCGGGATCACGCGCATGTGGCACAACGGCTACATGGCCACGCCGGGTTCGGTGCGCGGCCACGAGACGCGCCCGGACGGGCTGGCCAAGAACCCGGACACCAACTACCAGGCCTTCTTCCGCTACGGCTCCCACCAGTCGCTGACCCGGTCGTGGCTCAAGCCCACGCACCAGACGAACAGCCTGATCAGTCGCAAGCACTTCACGCACGAGGTGCAGCGCGGCTTTCAGGCCGACGTCCACTGCGTGACGGGAGCCCCCCGCGAGGCCATGTGCCGGGTGCTGAAGGCCGAGGACGGCGGCCTCGGCGGCCGGGGGCTCTGGCGGCCGGTGGCGCTCGGGCTGCGGCCCACGAACGAGCGCCCGGCCATGAGGATCTATCTCGCCGGCGGCTTCGCCCGGGTCGCGCCGTGACCGCGCCGGCCGATCGCGGATAAGGAGGGCTCCATGGCCACGGTCTTCAACTGGCAGCTCGGGCGGGAGATGGAGTATCCCTACGAGGCGGCCCGGCCCGCGCGGCAGTTCGCCATGGTGTTCGACACCAACAAGTGCATCGCCTGTCAGACCTGCACCGTCGCCTGCAAGACGACGTGGACCCCCGGGCGCGGCCAGGAATACATGTACTGGAACAACGTCGAGACGAAGCCCTACGGCTACTATCCGCTGGGCTGGGACGTCAACATCCTGGAGCGCCTGGGGGTGCAGGACCTGGACGGCCCCGTGTACCGGGGGCGGACGCTCTTCGATGCCGCGCCCTCGGGAGAGATCATCCTGGGCTACCTGCCCGACGATCTCGACTACGCCCACCCCAACATCGGGGAGGATGACTCGACGGGCCTCATGCCCCGGGGCGCGCACCTGACGATGCCGCACATGCAGTGGATGTTCTACCTGCCCCGCATCTGCAACCACTGCACGTACCCGGCCTGCCTGGCCGCCTGTCCGCGCCAGTCCATCTACAAGCGCCGGGAGGACGGCATCGTTCTCCTGGATCAGAGCCGCTGTCGCGGCTACCGCGAGTGCGTGAAAGGCTGCCCCTACAAGAAGGTGTACTTCAACGCCCAGACGCGGGTGAGCGAGAAGTGCATCGGCTGCTATCCGGCCGTGGAGGGCGGCCGCCAGACTCAGTGCACGGTGACGTGCATCGGGAAGATCCGGCTCCAGGGCTTCCTGCACGCCCCCGACCGGCCGGACGAGGACAACCCGCTCGACTACCTGGTGCTGATCAGGAAGCTGGCCCTGCCGCTCTATCCGCAGTTCGGCCTGGAACCGAACACCTACTACATCCCGCCCGTTCACGTCCCCCCGCCCTACCTGCGGCAGATGTTCGGCTGGGGGGTGGAGGCGGCCATCGCCCTCTACCGCCGCGCCCACGAGGACCGCAAGCTGCTGGGCGCCCTGACGCTGTTCGGCGCCACCCCGGAGATCGCCCACTACTTCCGCGTCGACGGCGACTGGGTCATCGGCTACGACGCCAAGCAGGCGGAGATCGTCCGGGTGCCGCTCCGGGAGCCGGCGGTGATCCGCGACGTCTACGATGCGCGTCACCGGGCGTACCGGACCAACATCACCTGAACAGGAGGCTCACATGCCCGCGCGGCTCTTCCCGGCTCTCCTCGCCGTGCTGCTGCTCGGCGCCGCCGTGGCCCGGGCGCAGCCGGCCCTCGTGGCGAGTCGCGTCGCGGGGAGCGGTCCCATCGAGGACCCGCTGGCCCGGCAGTGGGCGCGCGCCCGGCCGGTCACGGTGCCGATGCTGCCCCAGACGGTCGCCCGGCCGCACCATCCGGCGCCCGCCGTGCGGGAGCTGACGGTGCGGGCGCTGCACAACGGCACCTGGATCGCGTTCCTGATCGAGTGGAAGGATCCCACCGTCTCCAGCACGGTGATCCTCGACAACTTCGGCGACCAGGTGGCGGTGCAGCTGCCGGTGAAGCTCGACGGCCCACCCCCCTCGCCCATGATGGGAAACCCGGGAGGCCGGGTGAACATCATGCAGTGGCGGGCGGCGTTCCAGCGCGACCTGGACAACGCGGCGCCCAGCGTGAAGGACCTCTATCCCAACGCCTGGGTGGATGTGTACCCGGACGAGGTGCTGACCGCCGCCGACGCCCGGCCGTACACCGGCGCCCTGGGGCTGGAAAACCCCATTTCGCGCGGCCGCATTTCCCCGGTGCTGGACCAGATGGCCGAGGGATTCGGTTCGATGACCGTGAAGCCCGACCAGCACGCCCTGGGCGGCGGCGTGCACCGGGGCGGCGCCTGGCACGTCGTCATCACCCGCCCGATGGCGTCCGACGACCCGAACGCTCCGCGCCTGGTCCCCGGCGCGCGGACCGTCGCCGCCTTCGCCGTGTGGGAGGGCGGCCACCGGGAGGTCGGGGCCCGCAAGGCGTGGTCGGCGTGGGTGCCGCTGCGGCTGGCCCCATGACGGCCGCCGCGATCGAGCAGGAGGTGGCCCGGGCCCTGAGCCGGGCGGCCCTCTATCGCCTCCTGGCCGATGCCTTCGCCTACCCGACGGCGCCGCGCTCCTCGCAGCGGCGGACGTCCGGCCCGGAGAGGCTGACGGGGCCGGGCTCATCGGGCTCGCGCGGAGGCACGCAGCGTGGGTCCGCG